>NZ_PNDF01000069.1:0-29665 GCF_005887195.1 Pseudoalteromonas sp. S1650
AATATTTAGTAGAAGAACCAAGTGCAGACGATTTAATCGATGAAGATGAGCTTGATGATGCCCTAGATGTCGATGACATCGACTCACTATTAGATGAAGCTCAAGAAGAGCCTGAATCTGAAGAGTTGGTTGAAGAGTCAATTGAAGAACCTAGTGTAGACGACTTAATTGACGAAGATGAGCTTGATCATGATTTAGATGTCGATGACATCGACTCATTACTTGATGAAGATGCTAGTGATGAGCAGGACTCTGACGTTGATGATGAGCTTGAAGAGCTTATTCAGCAAACAAATGAGCTGAAGCAAGACACTGAAGCGCAGATATCGGATTTAAGTCATGAACAGAGTGACAGTGCAGAGCATGATGAGAATCTACAAGAGTCGCTAGAAGATTTAGCCGATGCTGATCAAGCGGTTGATGACATGAATGTTGAATCGATTGCATCAGAGTTGGTTGATGATGCGGATGATAGTGACGAAGTTGATATCGATGAGGCGCTTAATCAAGAGTTTAATGAAGATAGCGATGAGCTATTAGATGAAGATGATAGCCTTGACGAATTTGATGATCCGTCACTGAAAAGTGTCGATGAGTTATTAAATGAAATTGGCGAAGAAGATGATTATGTTGAAGCTCCAGATTGGTCAATAGATGAACCAGAGCAAGGCATAGAAGAAGTTGAAATTGATTTAGGCGATGATCCGCTAGCAGATGAAGACCTAACTGATGAATTTGATTTAACCGCCGACGAAGAGCCGTTACAGCAAGATACCGTGACTCCTAGCCAAGAGCTAGAAGAGTATCCAGAGCTTGAGCTAGATGAAGCCGGTTTTGAATTGGATGAATCTGATGAAGACACTTCTAATGAGTTAGATGAAGATGCACCATTACAGTTAAGTCAGGCAGAGCAAGACCTTGCTAATTCATTAGCAACGGGTAATGAGCTTGATCAGCTAGACGATGATTTTGATGATGAGATCTTGCTTGATAATGAATTTACAGAAGATGATGTTCTTGATCCTGAGGACGACTTATCGGATCAATCACAGAGTGAAGGCACAACAGAGTTAACGAGCGAAGCGCCAATTGACGATGAGGTGGCTGATAGCCAAGACGAATTAGAAGAGTTCCCTGAATTCGAATTGGACGATATTGAACTTGATGATGCCCGAGAAGCTGAGCAAACATTAGCTGATATCGAGTCTAATTTATCTGACGAGGCTGATTTAAGTGAGCTGTCAGACGATGAAATCGATGATGATTTTATGGCCGACCTTACTCAAACAGACTTTGATGCGCTGTTAAATGAACTAGCAGAGCCAGACGAAGCAGATATCAGTGATGCCAGTGAGTTCGATGTTGATTTTAATGCACTATTAAATGAAGACTTACAGGGTGAAAGCGAACAGCCAGTTGCACCTGAAGTACAGGCATTAGATACCGAGGAGCAAACTACTTCAACGGATGAGTTTGTAGATATCGATTCATTACTTGAACAAAGTGACGATGAAGCACTCGACCATGAACCTTATGATGAGGTTGATATGGATGTAGGGCTGAGTGATTTTAACGACTTACTAGCAGGTGATAACCCAACTGATGTTGATGCCGAAAGTGGTGGTTACTCAGCAAAACTGGACTTAGCTCGGGCATATATCGAAATAGACGACTTTGATGCAGCGCTCCAAGCCATTGAAGATGTTATTGCCAATGGCCCAGAGGAAGTGCAAGAAGAAGCACAATCACTTAAAGCTAAAATTAGCGAGTAATAAGTAAAACTAACCAATAATAAACCGAGCTAACTTCAACTAGCTCGGTTTTTTGTATCTAAGCGAAGGTTATTGTTTGTCTTGTAAGCGACGCGCTTTGAAATCAGACTCGGCTTTCCACTTAGGCCAATCGCCGTTATCAGCAAGTTTGGCAGCAATATCAACAATCAGTTCAATATCTTGCTCAACACCGCCCATAGACCAATCTGCAGAATAGTCGTCAGCTTCTTTATGATATTTGTGCGCGATATAATCAGGATCTGTATCACCTAAACTCATAAATAGTAAGCTAGGCACGCCTTGTTTAGCTAGAGAGAAGTGATCAGAGCGGAAGAACAAACCATTTTGAGGACGCGGGTCCATTTTTACATGACGACCTTGTGCTTTCGCTGCATCTGCAAGGTAGTCTTCCATTTCAGACATGCCTTTACCGTATTGTAATATGTAGTCAACGCCGTCTAGCACGTTCATACCATCAATATTAAGCAGCGCGACCATTTGCTTGGTTGGTACAATCTCGCCAGTTGCGAATTGCTCTGAGCCAATAAGCCCTGTTTCTTCAGCCGTAAAGTTGGCAAAGATAATAGAGCGTTTAAATGGTTTTTTCTTATGCATTTCAGTAAGAATACGGGCTATTTCAACCGTTGCTGCGCTACCTGATGCGTTATCAACAGCACCATTGTAGATTTTCACACCGTCATCAGTTTGCTTGGTGCCAAAGTGGTCCCAGTGCGCACCAATTACAATGTACTCATCAGGGGTTTCGCTACCTTTAAGCGTTGCAACAACATTATGCGATTGCGCTTGAGAGATATCACTTTTCAGTGTCAGCGCTGCTTTCGCTTTTAAGTCGACAGGTTTAAAGTCAGCTTTTAGTGCGTTGGCTTTTTCAGTTTGATAATCAAGGCCTGCTTGAGCAAAAATTTCATTTGCCGCTTGTTCGTCAATCCAACCCATTACAGGGATGTCAGAAGCATTTTTATCTTGGTCGATTAAGGTATATTTGCTACCCGTGTTCGAGCTTTCTACAACGCCCCAAGGGTATGCGGCAGGAGCAGTTTCGTGAACGATAAATACTGCTTTTGCACCTTGGCGAGCACCTTCTTCATACTTGTAAGTCCAACGACCGTAATAGGTCATAGCATTACCGGTGAAAAGCGCGTCGTCTTGGGTGGCAAACCCAGGATCATTAACAAGCACGATAATTGTTTTGTCTTTTACATCAATATCAGCAAAGTCATCCCAATTATATTCAGGTGCATTAATACCGTAGCCAACAAACACAACATCAGAGCCGTCGATGTTGATCTCAGGGTTAATTTGCTGCGTACGGGCGGTAAAATCACTGCCAGCATTAAAGCTTAAATCACCCACTTGTAAGGTCATGTTTTGATCTGGAGTGAGTTTTGCCATGGTAACTGGCTGTAAAAACTCACCATTAAAACTACCGCTTAAGCCGAGTTTTTTATATTCATCGGCTAAATAGTTAATAGTGAGCGTTTCGCCTTCAGTTAAAGGGCCACGGCCTAAGAATTCATCAGAGGCGAGGGTTTTAATATGTGAGCGTACATTGGCAATGTTTACGGCTGCATTGCTTTCAGTGTTTGGTTCATCAGTGCTTGTTGTTGGTTGCTCAGAGCAGCCAAATAAACCAATTGCAAGTGCCAAGCTTGCATACTTAAGGTGAGTTGTCATAGTTTTTCTGGTTGATTGCACAGGGTTTCACTATATGGGACGCGAAGGGGGGCTGTCCAGAAAGAGTCTACAAATAACTAATTATTCAGGATGAAAGGATAATAATGCACCTTTCATCCTGTCAATTTTACCACCACGCTTTATCAATCGCCGTATCTTGAATTTTAAATACCTCTCCAACTAGCGGAGTACTCAGTGATACTTGCTCTTGTCCTGCTTTTTTAGCGACACGTTTAAGTGGGTCATACCAAGCATGAAAGGCCAGATCGAATGTACCATTATGCACTGGCACCATCACATCACCTTGTAAATCGAGGTGAGCTTGTACTGATTGTTCTGGTGTCATGTGAATGTCAGCCCAATCTTTGTCGTAAGCACCGGTTTCAATAAAAGTGATATCAAATGGCCCATAGCGATTACCAATTTCTTTAAAGCCAGCAAAATAACCAGAGTCACCGCTAAAATAAAAGCGCTTGTCATTTACTTTAATAGCCCAAGAGCCCCAAAGAGTTTTATTGCCATCTGTTAAACCTCGGCCAGAAAAGTGCTGGGTTGGTGTAAATACAATTTGGCTATTTGCCATATTTTGCTCTTGCCACCAATCAAAACTATGGACTTTTTGTTCATCAACTCCCCATTTTTTCAGGTCGTTTTCGACTCCTAATGGCACATAAAAAGAATCTGTTTTATCAACAAGCTGTTTAATCGCCGCTTTATCTAAGTGATCATAATGGTTGTGCGAAATAAATACCTTGGCAATGTTTGGTAACTCTTTAATGCTGATAGGTGTTGGCTGAAAGCGCTTTGGCCCCATGAATGAAAAAGGCGAAGCGCGCTCTGAAAATACCGGATCAAATAGCCAGTATTCGCCATACACTTTCGCTAAAATAGAGGAGTGACCTAATTTTACAAAATGCACTGTGTCATTAGATAAATGCTCAAGCTGTGCATGAGAAACAGAATGCATAGGCAGTTCACCTGTTGGCTCTGCATCAATTTTCTTTTCAGTAATAAAGCGTTTGAAGATACCTAGCGTTTTCTTAAAGCTGGGTCTTTCTACCTCGGCGCTATTGTGGAACTTGCCATCAGATAACTGCGCAGAGTGGCTGTTATCACTCACGCCTTCAGCGGCTAATTGATTATTCATAATAAACACTCCTATCACGATGCATAGAGTGGCGATTGCGAGCCATTTTAGAAATTTCATATCGTCACCATAAGTAAACTACACGGTGTAGTTTTTCATGGTTTGCTATAAAAGTAAACTATCTAGTGCATTTTTTATTTTTGCGTTACACTAGTGACCCTTATCGGAGGGGTCCATGAAATTATCACAGAGAAAACGATTAGATATTTTGAATGCAGCTGAAACATTGTTTTTTCAGCAGGGCGTTGAGCATACCAGTATGGATCAGGTTGCAAGCTTAGCAGGTGCCTCAAAACGTACCGTCTACAATCACTTTGAAAATAAAGATGTGTTGTTTCAAGCAATTCTAGTGTTTATGTTTGAAAAAGTCCGCCAAGAACAAGCGGTTGTATTTGATGCCGCTGTGCCAATTGCACAGCAGTTAACACGCATTGCTGAACAAGAAGTGGCACTTTTGACCTCTGAAGAGTTTTTAAAAGTAGCGAAAGTCGCTTTCATGCAGATGTTACAGCAGCCTGATTTAGCAAAATCATTAGCCAGTAATAACATGGGCTGTATGCAAGACCTGGTGGCGTTTTTAGAAGCAGGTGTGCAAGCACAGGTTTTAACGATTGATGATGTTGAGTTTGCAGCAAAACAGTTTGTGTATCAGTTAAAGTCGCTGATCTTTTATCCGTTGCTGTATGGCTTTGAGCGCCAAGAAGGCGACTCGGATAACAAAGTAATAAGCGAAACTGTAAAAATGTTCTTAGCGCGTTATGGGCGCTGATATTTTGGAACATAAAAAAGCCCGCTTAATGCGGGCTTTTAAATAGTTGTAAAAGTATTACTTCACTTCTTTACCAGCTGCTTGTTGGTCAGCATGGTAGCTTGAGCGAACAAATGGACCACAGGCCGCATGTGTAAAGCCAATTTCGTCTGCATAATCTTTTAAAGCATCAAACTCTGCTGGCGGCACATAGCGTTTAACCGGTAAGTGGTGCTTAGAAGGTTGTAGGTATTGACCTACCGTTAGCATATCAACGTTATGCTCGCGTAAATCACGTAATACTTCTTCGATTTCGCTAATTTCTTCACCTAAACCTACCATCAAACCAGATTTAGTTTTCACTTCTGGATGTGCTTCTTTAAAGCGGCGTAACAACTCAAGTGACCATTTATAGTCAGCACCTGGACGCGCTAATTTGTATAAACGCGGTGCTGTTTCTAGGTTGTGGTTAAATACATCTGGCGGCGTCTCGATTAAGATATCAAGGGCTCTGTCCATACGACCACGGAAGTCAGGTACTAGAATTTCAATCGTGATTTCTGGGTTGTGCTTACGAATTTCACGAATACAGTCAGCAAAGTGCTGTGCACCACCATCACGTAAATCATCACGGTCTACTGACGTGATTACAACATAGCTTAGCTTCATGTCTTTAATAGTCAGCGCTAGCTTTTCTGGCTCAGCTGCGTCTGGTTTTAATGGACGGCCATGGGCAACATCACAGAACGGACAACGACGAGTACAAATAGCACCTAAGATCATGAAAGTCGCGGTACCATGGTTGAAACATTCAGATAGGTTAGGGCACGAAGCCTCTTCACACACTGAGTGTAAACCATGTTTACGCATCGCTTGTTTAATACCATCAATACGTTCAGTTGATTTTGGTAAGCGAATTTTTAGCCACTCTGGCTTACGCAGCATTTCGTTTTTTTCAGTAGGTAAAACTTTAACTGGGATCAGAGCCATTTTTTCTGCATCACGCAGTTTTACGCCTGGTTCCATTTTGACTGGTTTATTCATTCGTTTTCAAACCCTTCAGTGTGCTTAACCACAGTAGCATTAAGCTTTTTAATCATGTGTTTTACAAGCCCTGCACCTGCTTGCTCGAGGTTTTGCGGACCGTTAAGATCGGTTGTTTGCACCATGTTCATACCAGCATAGCCGCATGGATTAATACGTAAGAATGGACTTAGATCCATACTTACATTTAGTGCTAAACCGTGGAAAGAGCAACCGCGGCGAACGCGAAGGCCTAATGAGGCAACTTTGCTGTCGTTAACGTAAACACCGGGTGCATCCGCTTTCGCGTAGGCATCAATGTCGTAGTCTTTTAACGTATCAATAATGCACTCTTCAAGCCAGGTTACTAGCTCCCTTACACCAATGTTTAAACGACGTAAGTTGAATAGCACATACATCATTTGTTGGCCTGGTCCGTGATAGGTAACTTGACCACCACGATCCACTTGGATCACTTCGATATCACCGGTATTTAATAAGTGCTCAGCTTTGCCTGCTTGGCCTTGCGTAAATACTGGCTCGTGCTCTACCAGCCAAATTTCATCTGCTGTGTGCTCATCACGGGTGTCGGTAAAAGATTGCATTTTTTGCCAAATTGGCATGTAACGCTGACGACCTAATTGACGAACGATTAATTCTCTTTCGCTCACGAGTTACTCCGTAATCGGCCTATAGCATGTGACGTACGTCATCGATGTTGCTGATCACGTTATAAATTTCTTCGATGTGCTCTTTACTTGTAACGGTTGCTACAAGCGTTACAGATTCGTAATTACCTTTGCTGCTTGGTTTTACCTTTGGCGCATAATCGCCAGGTGCAATTGGTTGCAGCTTTTCTAGGATCTGATCTGTTAGATTTACGTTAGCTAAGCCCATGATTTTAAATGTGAATGGGCAAGGGAAATCTAAATACTCATCAAACTTAGTATTTTTTACAGGTTGAACCACGACGGTGACTCCTCAAACAGTGAGTGTGCTTAATAGAGGTGTTCTCTGCCATTTCTTGGCGTTAAGCAAACTTAGATTACGACGCACTCGACCCAGCGCGACTGATATGGGGCGCATTCTATCATTTTTCAGACAAAAAAAAACGCCTTGCGGTGCAAGGCGTTTATAAACTTTATGACCAGATTACTGAATTTGTAAACGTAGGTAATCGTAGATCTTGCTAAAGAAGCTGCCTTCTTCCACTTCTTCTAGTGTAACTAGTGGATATTGTGCAATTTCTTCACCTTCAAGCTGTAAGAATAGCGTGCCTACTTTAGTACCTTTTGCAAGCGGTGCTTCTAGTGTTTTATCAAGTTCGAAGTTCGCTTTTAAGTTTTTACGCTGACCACGTGGAATAGTAATAGGTGTATCTTCTAAGATACCTAACGATACGTTTTCTTTGTTACCCATCCAAATACGTTGCTCAGCAAAGCTGTCGCCTGCTTTATATGGCGTGATTGTTTCGAAAAAGCGGAAACCGTAGTTCAATAGTTTTTTGCTTTCAACTTTACGAGCACGTTCGCTTTCTGTGCCCATTACTACCGCGATTAAACGCATGTCATCTTTAGTTGCAGAAGTTACTAAGCTATAACCCGCTTCTGATGTATGGCCAGTTTTAATACCGTCAACGTTCATGCTTTCATCCCATAACAATGAGTTACGGTTGTATTGCTTGATGCCGTTAAAAGTGAATGATTTTTTCGCGTATACTTCGTACTCATCAGGTACATCACGAATAAGTGCAGCACCTAAGGTTGCCATATCACGTGGTGTCGTGAAGTGTTCGTTAGTATCTAAACCATGGCTATTTACGAAGTGGCTGTTAGTCATGCCAAGCTTTTCAGCGTGGGCATTCATTAAATCAGCAAATGCGCTTTCACTACCAGCAATGTGTTCTGCCATTGCTACACAGGCATCGTTACCCGATTGAATAATTATACCGTGGTTTAAGTCATCAACGCTGATCTGCTTACCGACTTCGATAAACATTTTTGATGATTCAGGGAAGTTCTTTGCCCAGGCTTTTTCACTGACTGTAACCATATCAGTTGGTGCAATATTACCTGCTTTTATTTCAGTACCAATTACATAACTGGTCATCATTTTGGTTAAACTAGCCGGTGCTAATTTTGTATCTGCTTCGCCTTCGGCAATCACTTTACCTGTGGTGAAATCAACCAAGAAATAACCTTTCGCATTAACTTGAGGTGGGGCAGGGATAATTTGGGCTGTTGCAGAAAATACGCTAGCAGTGCAAACAAGGCCACAAACGCCACTTAAGATTTTATATTTTATAGATTTCATCGTACTCATTAATGGTTAAAGTTAAACATGTTGCGTTGACCTATTCTAAAGGTCTTACTCACTGTAAAGCAAGAACGCGTTCTGAAATTGGTTTTGTTTTAGCTTTTCTAAAACTGCTTGTGCTTCTGCGGCATCTTTTATTGGACCAAGACGTAATCGATAGATTCCATCTTTTTCAACAATGTTTGTTGGCACATGATATTGCTGACGAAGTTGAAACGCGAGCGCTTCAACATTAGCAAGAGTACTTCCCGCTGCAACCTGAATGTAGCTTAAACGAGGGGCAGAATTGGCAAGGGTAACAGCCTCAACCTTAACACGGGCTGTACCTTGTCGGTAATAACCTAATTTATAGGCCGCAGAATAAGATAAATCGATAATTCGGTCATCATGAAATGGGCCACGGTCGTTTACGCGAACAATTACTGATTTTCCGTTATCTAAATTTGTTACTCTGGCAAAGCTCGGTAGCGGCAGTGTTTTATGAGCTGCTGTCATCGCAAACATATCGTACACTTCGCCGTTTGAGGTGTGATAATTGTGAAACTTTCGACCATACCACGAAGCAATGCCTTCTTCAGAGTAGCCAGTTTCATCTAACATCGGCGTGTAGCGTTTACCACGGACTTCGTAAGGGCGACTAGCGCTTGCGCTTTTAACAACCGGGGTGACTATGGCATCTTGCATTTCAAGTTCGGTTGGTTTTCGAAGCGGGGCTGCATCATGCTCCATAGCATAACGGCCTTGCTGAGATGAAGAGCTACATGCTGCTAGCAGCACAGAAAATAACGCTATAAGTAAGTAATTGACTCGCTGTGTCATTATTTTAAAAGCATCCTTTTATCGGTGGCGATAGACATGATAATGCCAAATCCGGCCATCAAGGTCACCATTGAGGTGCCACCATAACTTATTAGAGGTAACGGAACACCTACTACAGGCAGTAAGCCCGAAACCATGCCAATATTTACAAATACATAAACAAAGAAGGTCAGTGTTAATGCGCCGGCAAGCAGTTTACCAAACGCATCTTGCGCGTTTACCGCAATATATAAGCCACGACCAATAATAAACAAGTACATACAAAGTAATAAACAAACCCCGAACAGGCCAAACTCTTCGCTCAGTACAGAAAAAATAAAATCGGTATGACGCTCAGGTAAAAACTCTAATTGTGATTGGGTACCTTGCAGCCAGCCTTTACCCTCAATGCCGCCAGAACCTATTGCAATTTTCGATTGAATTATGTGGTAACCCGAGCCAAGCGGGTCGCTTTCAGGATCTAAAAAGGTCAGTACCCGTTGTTTTTGATAATCAAGCATCACGTAATGCCAAAACGGCCATGCTGCCAAACCAACAGTAGCAGATAAAAAGCCAATAAGGCGCCAACTTAGTCCAGATAAAAACAATACAAATATCCCTGAACTGGCAATCAAAATAGAGGTACCTAAGTCGGGTTGCTCTTTAATTAAAATGGTTGGCACCATTACAATCGCAAAGCCAATAATTAAATGGATGATTCTTGGCGGTAAATGGTTACGCCCGATATACCATGCAACCATCATTGGCACGGCTATTTTCATTAGCTCTGACGGCTGGAAGCGGGTAACACCTAAGTCAAGCCAGCGCTGTGCACCTTTTGAACTAACCCCAAATAACAACACCCCAACCAGCATTAAAAGCCCCACGCAGTAGAGCGGAATAACCATACTCTTTAATGTGTTAGGTGAAAACTGCGCGAGTATAAACATACCTAAGATAGCGCCAAACATACGTGTTGCGTGGCGTATCATCATTGCAGAGTCTTGGCCGCTGGCACTGTATACAATAGCAAGGCTGGCTACCATCATCGTCATAAGGGCGATAAGAAGTGGTAAATCGAGGTGTAGGCGCTGCCAAATTGAGCGTTTTTTATTTAAAGGGATCATGGCGCGTCACTTTGGGCTATTTGAATCGGGTTCGCTGAGAAGTAGTAATCCATTAATTGACGCGCAATAGGCGCACCAACTGTACTACCACCACCGGTGTTTTCAACCACCACAGAGACCACAATTTGTGGATCGTTATAGGGTGCAAAACCAACATAGATAGCGTTATCACGTTGGCGCTCTTTAAGTGATTTTGCGTCGTAACGCTCACCTTGAGCAATACTCACAACCTGAGCAGTACCTGTTTTACCTGCTGGGTCATAATTCGCCCCTTTAAATGCTTTATGAGCAGTACCTGTGACTTTATGTACGGTGTTGTGCATCGCATCTAGCGCAATTTGCCAATGATGAGGATTTTTTAATACTACAGGTGGCTTTTCATCATTATTAATTTGCGTTACTTCGTTTTCTTTTTTAGCGACTTGTACAAGGTGCGGAGGATGATCGAGTCCACGGTTCACTAAGATGTTGGTTGCATTAGCTATTTGCATCGGTGTTGCGGTCCAATAACCTTGGCCGATACCTACAGAAATGGTGTCGCCGCGCCACCATGATTCTCTAAAGCGGGCTTCTTTCCATTCTCGCGATGGCATAATGGCAGATGTTTCTTCATGAATATCGATTCCAGAGAGTTCGCCAAAGCCAAACTGCGTCATAAAGTCACTGATTTTGGTGATCCCTAAACGGTAAGCAACATCGTAAAAATAGGTATCGCATGACTCTTCAATAGCACGATAAACATCAACATGACCATGGCCCCAACGTTTCCAGTCTCGCCATTTATGCTCAACGTTAGGAATTTGGAAAAAGCCCGGATCCCAAATTTGTGTTTGCTCGGTTACCAGTCCTTCTTCAAGGGCAAGGATCGACATATGAGGTTTTACTGTAGAGGCAGGTGCATAACGCCCTTGCGTGGTCCGGTTAATTAGCGGTCGGTCTGGGTTTAACAACTTTTTGTAATCTGTGCTGCTGATACCATGGACAAATAAATTCGGGTCATAACTTGGGTTGGAGTAAAGCGCTAAAACGCCGCCATCTTTAGCATCAAGCACTACAATGGCACCACGCATGTCTTTTAAGGCATGTTGAGCAATTTGTTGTAAGCCTATATCGAGAGTGAGTACTAAGTCGTGACCAGGCTCAGGTGGCGTGAGGCTTAAAGTGCGGATAACTCGGCCACGGTTATTCACTTCAACGCGCTGCGAACCAACCACACCATGAAGAAGTTCTTCGTAATACTTTTCGATACCCAGCTTACCAATGTCGTGGGTTGCACGGTAGTTCGTTGCTTGGTCTTCTGCTTCCAGTTTGGTGAGTTCTTTTTTGTTGAGTTTGGCAACATAACCTAGGGCATGGGTAAGGGTATCACCATAAGGGTAATAGCGAGCTAAACGCGCTTCGATACTAAAGCCAGGAAACTTATGCTGATTAACCGAGAACTTTGCAACTTCGGTTTCGTCTAAACGGGCTTTTAATACTTGGCTTTTAAAGCGGCGATTGTGCTTAATGTCATCTAGAAAGTCAGCTTTTTGTTGCTCAGTTATTTTAATAACTTTTTCAACTTCGCTCAGTGCCTCTTCAAGGTTATCAACTTCCTCGGGTATTACTTCTAAATTATAAACAGGTTTGTTTTCAGCCAGTAATACGCCATTTCTGTCGTAAATAAGCCCACGGTTAGGGGCAATTGGAATAACTTTGATGCGGTTATCGTTCGAACGTGTTTGATAATCTTGATGTTCGATAACTTGGATGTTGTATAGGTTAGATAACAACACACCAATTAACAGTGTAACAAACACAAAACCCACAAATGCTCGGCGAGCAAACAAGTTTGCTTCAGCCGAGTGGTCTCGAATCGTGGGTCTGTGTTTTCGCATTGGCTTTACTACTCGCGATGATAAGGGTGGTTGTTATTCAAGCTCCAGCCTCGGTATAGGCTTTCTGCAACAATGATGCGCACTAGCGGGTGCGGTAGTGTCAGGTTTGATAATGACCACTTTTGCTCAGACGCTGCAATACACTCAGGTGCTAAGCCTTCTGGTCCACCAATCAATAAGCTAACATCGCGACCATCAAGCTGCCACTTTTCCATACTTTTTGCCAGCTGATGGGTATCCATTGGTTTACCCGTCACCTCTAGCGTTACAATGCGGTTACCTTTAGGGATCGCAGCTAGGGTCTTTTCGCCTTCAAGTTGTAAAATACGTTTGATATCCGCATTTTTACCACGTTTACCTGCGGGGATTTCAATTAGCTCAAGGGGCATATCACGCGGGAAGCGACGTTGATATTCTGTGAATCCGGTTTCAACCCATGCTGGCATTTTGGTGCCAACAGCAATCAATTGTATTTTCAAAATGGTTACCTATGTCCTTGCTAAGGGTTAGCCCCAAAGTTTCTCTAGATCATAGAAGTCGCGAGTTTGGTCTTGCATAACATGCACAACCACATCACCTAGGTCTACAAGCACCCATTCACCTTCGTTTTGGCCTTCGTAACCGAGAGGTTCTTCACCAGCATGGCGTGCTTCTTTAGCAACATGATCAGCAATAGATTGTACATGGCGTTTAGAGTTACCTGAGCACACTAACATGTAATCAGTAATGTCAGACTTACCACGAACATCAAGCTGTACCACATCACGGGCTTTCATATCGTCGACTTTATCAAGGGCAAATGCGAGTAGTTGTTTAGAATCCAAAGTGTTTTCTCAAAAATAAATAATCTTAATTTGTTATTTTATCACGCAGGCAGTATTTATTCATCTGTTTGGTAAAGATGATGCCGCGCAATGTATTGACTTACAGAGGTAGGTAAAAGTTCCGCTATATCATTATTTAAATGCAGCTTTTTTCTTATTTCGCTTGAGGCGGCATTAACTTGTATGCCATTTAAAAAGAATAACTTACCAGCAGGGGCTTGTTGTAGCTGGCTAAGTTGCTCTGTTAAGGCATGTGCCTTATAAGTGGCCAGTTCTCCAGCAACTTGGCAGTGTTGCCCCGGACGTTGGTACACCACAATATGACATAGTTTGACAATCTCTTGCCATTTAAACCATTTATCTAGGCTATTGAATGAGTCCATACCAATTAAAAACATAATCGGTGCTGATGGGTTTTCTGCACGAAGCTCTTCTAAACTCAGCAAAGAATAAGACGCACCTTCTCGGTTTAGTTCGCGGTAATCGATAGCAAAATGCGGATTGTCGTCAATCGCAAGTTTTAGCATGTTTATACGATGCTCATCACTTATTCCTGGCTTGGCTTTATGAGCAGGGATAGCGCAAGGCATGAAGTAAAGGGTATCGAGTTGGCACTGCTGAACACACTGCTGGGCCATATTAATATGACCTAAGTGAATTGGATCAAAGGTGCCACCAAAAATAGCAATCATCAATTGTTACTCTTAGTCAAAGACCGGGTGGCAAGGTAAAGGTATCGCCACAGGTTGGCAAAACACTAAGCATATTTGCATTAATGCTTGGTAGGGGGCTACAAGGTTGCCTTGTTTATATGCGGCATCAAACTGAGCTAATTGTTTGGTAATTTGTTCGAGTACTTGGATGTTCAAGCGGTTTAAGGCCTGTTGTACAACAGCTTGTTGGTTTTTCCAAATATTATACTTTTTGTATAAATCAGCCATATTGGCACCATTCAAGCGCCCATGTTGCATTGCCAGTAAGTTAGCTGCTTCTTTATTGATGGCCCAAAAAATACTCATGGCTTCAGTGTTATCGGCAGCCAGTTTAGTCATTACTTTAACTGCTTGTTCGGCGTGGCCATTTAATAAAGCATCACTCAAATCAAAAATATCAAATTTTGACTGATTTAGTAGCCCTTGCATCACAGCTTGTTGGTCAATTAGCTCACTACCATAAAGCAAAGATAGCTTTTCTAACTCTTGATGACAGGCAAGTAAATTTCCTTCTGTGGCATCAATTAAGCTTTGTTTCGCGTTGTTATGAAGGTTTAAGTTTAAACGGTAGCATTGCTCATCTAACCAGCGGCTCAGGTGATTACCTGTTAATGGGTAACAAGGAACAAATAAGCCTTGCTTATCGAGGGCTTTAAACCAAGCACTGCGTTGAATATCTTGGCTGGCTTTGGCGCCTTTTAAAACCAAAATAGTATCGGGGTTAGCAAGCTCAACAAGCTGCTTAAAGATTTGGCTGCCTTGCGCACCAGGTTTTTGCTCGTTTAAATCAAACTCAATTAAGGTACGAGCGCTGAACAGTGACATACTTTGATATTGAGCAACAATTTCTTGCCAATCAAAACCCGGCATTAAGGTAAATTTGATTACCTCGTCAAAGCCTTGCTGTTTAGCTACTTGACGAATTTGCATGATGCACTGAGCAATTTGGTAAGGCTCTTCACCAAACACCATGTAAAAAGGCGCGAGGCCTTTTTTTAACTGGCTAGGAAGCTGGTTTGCATAACAACGCATTACAGTTGTGATAGCTCACGAACAATACGACGACTCGCTTGCTTACGAATTTCGCCTAATAGCAAATCAAGCTCTTTTGCTTTTGCAAGGGCATTGTCTGGGTCGTCTTGGTAGTTACGATACAATTCAAAGCTTTGATTTATGGCTTTTTGTCCAGGGCGCTTGAGGGTATAGCTTACGCTATAGGCAAGTTCATATTCAGCAACCTGACCATTATCAAATAATGACAAGATTTGACGCTCTAAGCGGTCTTTGTGAATCTTTAACTCAGGGTGTTTACCAACTTGGTTAAGCTCAACTTTACTCGCAATCAGTTCTTTTTCGACTAATTCGAATAAGGCTGACTTTTCATCATCACCAACAAGGGTGATTACTTTCAAGTCGTCAGGCAAGTTAGAGGCTTTCTTTAAGTGAAAGCCACAACTTGTCAGCAGTAAACAGACTAGCGCAAGGGCTAGTCCGTTTTTCAGTGCATGAAGCGCTGCCATCTTAGTTAGCAACCACGTTAAGTAGTTTGCCAGGTACGTAAATTACTTTACGGATAGTCGCGCCTTCAGTGAACTTAGTCACGTTTTCTTCAGCAAATGCTAATGCTTCAACTTGCTCTTTGGTTGCATCTGCAGGCACTGTTAACTTAGCACGTAGCTTACCGTTAACTTGTACAATGATTAGCTTCTCATCTTCAACAAGTGCTGACTCATCAACTGTTGGCCATGCTGCATCTAAGATGTCGCCTTCTTTGCCAAGGTCTTGCCATAACTGGTGACACATGTGCGGTGTGATAGGCGCAAGCATGATAAGTAATGCTTCAAGTGCTTCGTTAGCAATTGCCACATCTTGTTTATCAGCAAGTGGTGCTTTAAGTAACTTGTTCGAGATTTCCATGATTGCAGCGATTGCAGTGTTGAATGTTTGACGACGCTCAACGTCATCAGTCACTTTTGCAATTGCTTTATGAAGTTCACGGCGAAGTACTTTTTGGTCGTTATTTAACGCTGATTTATCAAGCGCTTGATAACCTACTGTTTCAACATCAACAGCGTATTTCCAAATACGTTTTAAGAAACGCATTGCACCTTCAACACCTGAATCAGACCATTCAAGTGTTTGCTCTGGTGGTGCAGTGAACATCATGAATAAACGAACTGTATCTGCACCGTACTGGGCGATAACTTGTTGCGGATCGATACCGTTGTTTTTCGATTTCGACATTTTGCTCATGCCCGCAGAAAATACCGGCTCGCCATCTTCTTTGTGCCACGCTTTAACAACACGACCTTTGTCGTCTGTTTCAGTTTGAACGTCTGTTGGTGAAATCCAGATATCACCGCCTTTCTCATCTTTACGATAGAAAGTATCAGCTAGTACCATGCCTTGACATAATAAGCGCTCAAATGGCTCATCTGAGTTTACTAAACCAAAGTCACGTAATAGTTTGTGGAAGAAACGCGAGTAAAGTAAGTGCAAGATCGCATGCTCAATACCACCAATGTATTGGTTTACTGGTAACCAGTAATTTGCTGCACCTGGCTCGATCATGCCTTCGTCAAAACGTGGGCTACAGTAACGAGCGTAGTACCAAGACGACTCCATGAAGGTATCGAAGGTATCTGTTTCGTGGAATGCAGGCGCGCCATTTACCGTTGTTTTAGCCCACTCAGGATCAGCTTTGATTGGTGAAGTCACACCATTCATTACTACGTCTTCTGGTAAGCGAACGGGTAGCATGTCTTCTGTTGCTGCAAGCTCATCACCATTTTCGTCGCTAAGCATTGGAATTGGAGAACCCCAGTAACGCTGACGGCTAACACCCCAGTCACGTAGACGGAAATTAACTTTACGCTCACCTACACCCAGCGCTTCTAGTTTGTCTGCAACGGCATTAAACGCTGCTTCAAACTCAAGACCATCGAACTCACCAGAGTTAACTAACACACCTTTTTCTGTGTAAGCTTGGTTGTCTAAATCAACCGTTTCTTCAGAACCTGCAGCTGGTGCGATAACTTGAGCAATTTCAAGGCCATAAGCTGATGCGAACTCGTAGTCACGTTGGTCATGTGCAGGAACAGCCATAACTGCGCCTGAGCCGTAATCCATTAATACAAAGTTAGCAACCCAAATTGGTACTTGCTTACCTGTTAATGGATGAATCGCATAAAAGCCAGTTGCAATGCCTTTTTTGTCCATGGTTGCCATGTCTGCTTCAGCGATTTTCGTGTTTTTACACTCATCAACAAACATAGCTACAGCGTCGCTGTTTTTAGCGGCTTCTTGTGCAATTGGGTGACCGGCAGCAACTGCTACGTACGTCACACCCATGAAGGTATCTGGGCGTGTTGTATAAACACTGAATGTGTCTTCGTTATCAGCACGCTTAAATTCGATTTCTAAACCTTCAGAGCGACCAATCCAGTTGCGCTGCATGGTTTTAACTTGCTCAGGCCAGTGGTCAAGTTTATCTAAATCGTCTAGTAGCTCTTGTGCGTAATCAGTGATTTTGATGAACCATTGTGGAATTTCTTTTTGCTCAACAATTGCACCTGAACGCCAACCACGACCATCAATAACTTGTTCGTTAGCAAGTACAGTTTGGTCAACTGGAT
Source organism: Pseudoalteromonas sp. S1650 (assembly GCF_005887195.1). Taxonomy (NCBI): domain Bacteria; kingdom Pseudomonadati; phylum Pseudomonadota; class Gammaproteobacteria; order Alteromonadales; family Pseudoalteromonadaceae; genus Pseudoalteromonas; species Pseudoalteromonas sp. S1650. The sequence continues at coordinate 17,676 of NZ_PNDF01000069.1, forward strand.
CCCAGTTTACTGTTGACATCTTTTTGTATACTAAGCCTTTTTCGTAAAGCTTAGTGAAGAACCACTGTTCCCACTTGTAGTATTCTGGGTGACATGTTGCGATTTCACGATCCCAGTCGTAACCAAAGCCTAATTGCTTTAACTGGTCGCGCATGTAATCGATGTTTTCGTAAGTCCACTTAGCAGGGGCAGTGTTATTTTTGATTGCCGCATTTTCAGCAGGTAGACCAAACGCATCCCAACCCATAGGTTGCATTACGTTTTTGCCTTGCAAGCGTTGGAAGCGTGATACTACGTCACCAATGGTGTAGTTACGAACGTGACCCATGTGGAGTCGGCCGCTTGGGTATGGGAACATAGATAGACAGTAATACTTTTCTTTGCTCTCATCTTCAGTGACTTTAAATACTTGGTTTTCTTCCCAGTAGGCTTGTACTTTTGACTCAATGTCTTGCGGGTTATATTGCTCTTGCATCTACGATTCCAGACTTCTTGCAAATTAATAAAAAATTGTCGATAAGGATAACCCAAAATACATGCTAATCACAGCGGCAAATAGGCGCTTTTGTTAATTTTCCAAGGAAATATATTTTCAGGGCAGGTTAACCTATACTCAACTAGAATAACGGTTGATTTTTCATCATTTTTGAAGGAGTAAACGATGGCAGATTATAAATCTTGGTTGAGCGATTTAAGTGCATGGCTCAAAGACGTAAAAGATCATGAGCTAAAAGATGCAATGGAAAAATTTGTTGAATCAGAGCAGGCACTTAAAGACTTAGGGCAAGAAAAGCTCAATCAGTATCGTGACTATCTACAACGCGATATCGACCACATCAAAGAAAACGACAGTCACTATGATTCACTCGCATGGCTCGAGCTTAAAGAGTCGCTTTGGTACGAGTTATCGCACATTGAAGATAAAACTCAGCTCGAATGGCAGGCCTTAAACCAAGATTTTCAACACAATGGTGTTTATCAGGAAGGAGAATGGATAGCCATGGGCACATTAGTATGTAAAAATTGTCAGCATAGTTACGATGTTTACCATGCTACGCAAATTACTCCTTGTACTGAATGTGGCGGTATTTATTTTCGCCGTAAGGCATTACAACCTTAATCAGTGACGCAGGCTTGTGCTGGGCGTTACCTATAATGCCCAGTCAAGACTGGGAAATAAGAAGTTAGAATGACAAAAAAACTAATCCCTCTACCTATTTCTGCGTTAGCGCCTAAGATTGCCGCAAGTCATGTTGCGACTTGTATGCAAAACCCATATCCAGAAGCGTTGCCATTTATTGGTCAACAACGTGCACAAAGTGCCCTCGACTTTTCACTCGGAATGGAATTACCGGGTTACAATGTTTATGTGATGGGTGAAGCGGCTCATGGTCGTTACACCTTAGTAAAAGACAAACTCACAGCCCATTCAAAAGACCGCCCAACGCCTAATGAGTGGTTGTATGTTAACAACTATGATGACCACCGCGAGCCAATCGCGTTATTCATGCAAGCAGGTCAATCAAAGCAGTTAGCTGACGATATAGATTCATTTATCGACGAAGTACTCGATACATTCCCAGCAGCTTTTGATAACCCGGGTTATCAACGCAAGAAAAAATCAATCGACCGTGAGTTTACCGATACTTACGATGCGGCAATTACTGCTGTTGAAATTGCAGCTCTTGAGCAAAGTGTGGCACTGATTGAAGAAAATGGTGTTGTGGGATTTGCGCCTTTAGTGAATGGTAAACAATTGAGCGACAGTGAATTTTCAGCCCTTGATGAGCCATTGCGTATCGAATTTTATGAGGTTATCGAAAAGCTTGAAGATGCGTTAATCGAAGCATTAATTGAGCTTCCTCGTTGGAAACGAGAGTCATCTGAAAAACTGCGTAACCTTAAAAAATCAACTGCTGAGCTTGCCACTAAGCCACTCATTAAAGCCCTTGAACATAAATACGCGACGCACATCGGTGTGTTGCGTTATTTAAAAGATATTCGTGAAGAAATCATTGATGCGGTACTTGAATGGCTCGACGATGATGAAAACGACGAAAATAAAGAAGACTTTGACCGTAAAGGGATGCTCACAGACTTCTTTGCGCCAAATATTCTAGTCGAATACAAAGAGGACGATGCAGCCCCTGTGGTGTATGAGCCAAACCCGACCTTTGGCAATATTTTCGGCAAAATTGAATATGCGACCTCACAAGGCTCGCTTATCACCAGTTACCGTTCAATTCAGCCAGGTGCACTGCACCGTGCTAATGGTGGCTATTTGATTATGGATGCTGAAAAAGTCATGGCGAACCCACAAGTGTGGGATGGCCTTAAGCTTTCTCTAAAAACGCATCAAATCAAAAACGACTTACCTTATCAAGACAGCTCTGTGGGAAGTAGCTTTACGTTACGTCCGCAGCTTATTCCTCTTGATGTAAAAATAGTGCTGCTAGGCTCTCGCGACCTTTATTACACCATAGGTGAATATGACGAAGAGTTTGCAGAGCTATTCCGTGTCCTTGCTGACTTTGATTATTACTTACCAAGTAGCGATAAACTGCAATATCAGTTCATTACCAAGGTAACTGAATATTGTCAGCAAACACTTAATTGCACCGTAAATGAAGCTGCAATGGCAAGATTATTAAAGTTTAGTTATCGCCAAGCTGAGCACCATAACAAGCTCTCAGCTCGCTTTGCAGATGTATTAGAGTTAGTGGCAGAAGCCAGTTTTTATGCCAAACAAGATGGCCAAACCGTGATTGATGCTCATCACATAGATGAAGCCATTGTTGGTAAGCAATACCGCACAGGGCAAATTTCAGAAACTATGCTGAGTGATATCAAAGAAGGGCAAATTTTAATTGCAACCGAAGGTCACGCAGTGGGCAAAGTAAATGGCTTAACTGTGCTGCACATTGGCGATACCTCATTTGGTACACCTGCACGCATAACAGCCACTGTATACGCAGGTGCAGATGGCGTAATTGACGTTGAACGTGAAGCCGAGCTGGGTAAAGCCATTCACTCAAAAGGGGTGATGCTGTTAACCGGTTACTTAGGTAATAAGTATGCTCAGCAATTTAGCCTAACGCTCAGTGCCAATATCGCAATAGAGCAAAGCTATGGCTACATCGACGGTGATAGCGCCTCATTAGCAGAGCTGTGCGCGCTTATATCAGCCATTACGAACTTACCTATTAGCCAATCTATTGCACTGACAGGGTCAATTAACCAGCATGGTGATGTGCAATCAATTGGTGGCGTAAACGAGAAAATAGAAGGCTTCTTCAAACTTTGCAAAATGCGAGGCTTAACCGGTGAGCAAGGGGTGATTATTCCTAAATCAAACCAAGTTAATTTAGTGCTTGATGACGAAGTACTCGATGCCGTTGAAAAAGGGCGCTTTAATATTTATGCCGTTGAAACGGTTGATCAAGCTCTCAGCTTATTAATGGATAAAGACGCAGGTGAAATGACCGCAGAAGGTTACCCTGAAGGCTCTATTAACGCGCTAGCCTTAGCAAGGCTTGCCAATATTGCAGATATCGTAAATGGCGACAATGATGATGAGAAGGACGCAGAATGATTAATTTAATACTTTTACTGATCATTGGTATTTTTTGTTTTTTAATCTTTAAAAACAGCAAAAAGGCGAAGCTACAAGCCCTTGAAAATGAAAAACTCGCTGCGGACTTTTTAGCGAATAACAGTAAAGCCGATGATGTTCATGAAACCGCATCTGGGCTGCAATACAAAATTGAGCAAAGTTCAGGTAATGACACAAAGCCAAGTGCAACCAGTAAAGTAAAGGTTCACTATCACGGTACGCTTATGGATGGCAGTGTTTTTGACAGTTCAGTGGTAAGAAACTCACCAATTAGCTTTGGTCTAAACCAAGTCATTGCAGGCTGGACCGAAGGCTTACAACTCATGAGCGAAGGAGATAAATTTACCTTTTATATCCCGCCTCAGCTTGCTTACGGCCGTAAACGCGTCGGCAGCATTCCAGCAGGCTCGCTACTTATATTTGATGTAGAGCTGATAACTGTAGAATCTTAAAGAATATTTGTACTGCTTTTTTAGAGTTAACGTTCACAACTTGTTTTCAGTTCGGCTACTTGATATCGTTTAGTTCCTGATAATTACACAAAAAGGATTTAAAATGATTGTCCGGGTTTTAATTGTTTGCTCTTATTTTTTAGCATTTCCAATGACAGTGTTTGGAAGCGAAAAATTGGTTTTTTTCTTCGAAAATAGATATGGTGAGGAGATACAAGTTTCCGCATCTGAATCCTCTTCGGGCGAGATAAATTATACATTTATGATCTCTAACGACTTGGAGCCAATAGATGTATTTTATGATTATGTTGTTTCAACACTTTCGAAACAAAACTACATATATGTTCAAAGTGGTGCCCCTTGTTCTGGTTGTAATGTTGCACACTCCAAGAACTTGGCCCCTGATCCCGACTTCGATTTTAGCACTCACTCTGTACCTATGGTTAGAGAGTCAATGACTGCACGTTCTAGCTTAGCCAATAAGTTTATTGAAGGGGTGGTGAATGCAGCAGGTACCCGCACTGTTGATGAAGTCTATAATCTCGCAAAAAATCAGAAAAAGAGTGAAAGCCCCTTAAAGTTTATTGTTAATTCTAGAAATGGAATTGCAATGTCTCTCTGTGAAATAACTGCATCGGGTTGCGAAGATATGCCTGAAGTCGTTGTTTTGAGGTTAAACAACAATGTTTTGGTATTTGAAATTGAAAGGGGAAATGATTTAAATTATTGGGAAAGAACAGAAAAAATTAATAGTGCAATAGTTAATTACGCTAGAGCTAAAAAATACACATGTAGAGTGACTTTTACAGGTGATAAAGATGATCTAAAAAGCCAGATAACCTGTTTCCCTTCGTATTAGTAATAGCAGGTATCGTATTTTATTTGGGATACGGTACCTGCTGATTAGACTTAATTATTACAAGCACACCAACAGCACTGAGTAGTATCACCACCGCCCACACTGGCCAATTGCCATATTGGCTATAAATGCTATCGCCTTTAATTAACGTGATATTGGCCTCAAGTACATCCGCTTTAAATTGTGGCATAGCTAATTGTGATTTAGCGATAGGGTCGTAAACGGCGCTAATACCATTGTTGGTCACGCGAATTAGTGGGCGCTGTAACTCTAGGGCGCGCATACGCGCTATTTGCATGTGCTGATGCGGGCCATGTGAGTCACCGAACCATGCATCGTTACTCACCGTGAATAAAATGTCGGAGTCACTGCGATAATTACCACGAACTAAGTCGGCAAAGGCAATTTCATAGCAAATAGCCGGCAAGATATTTAAGCCATTAGCGCGTAAATTGTTTTGCACTTCATCACCGCGAGTGAAGGATGACATAGGCAAATCAAACAGTGGCGCAATTGGGCGCAAGAAGTCCTGAAATGGCACAAATTCACCAATAGGTAATAACTGATGCTTTTGGTAGCGGTTTTTACCTAAATACTGATAATGACCTTCACTGTCATTGTGTTCTTTTTTACCCAGCACAATTAGCGTATTAAAAATGTTACGTGTGTCGTATTGGTAATCAACGATACCGGTAATAAGTGCGGTGTCATTAAACGTTGCAGCACTATCAAGGCCTGTTAAATACTCGGTTGATAATGCTTCAAGCTCAGGCACAGCAGCTTCTGGCCAAACAATTAAATCAGCATTCCAATGCAGGCGAGTCATATCTTGGTATTTGCTCATAGTCGTCCAAAACTCAGACGGCTCAAAGCGAAGGTGCTGTTTAATATTACCCTGCACCAGTACAGTTTTAATGGTTTTATCTTGGTAGTGTAGCTGGCTGCTGCTTGCAATCGCATTTAAGCCAGCTAATAGAGCTACAGAGGCGATAAGAGGTTTACCATCTTTATTTGCTAGGCGATATAAAGCAAACGCAATTAACATACATACAAGCGTAATCCCAAACTCGCCAATTACCGGGGCTAAAAAATTAAGTGGGCTGTCTGTTTGCGTGTAACCAAAGCTCAGCCACGGAAAGCCTGTTAGCAATGTGCCACGTAAGTATTCTGTGGTTGCGATAGCGGCGAGGAACCAACATATAAAGCTATATGGGCCTTTAGCAAGGCGTGTTGCCAGCCATGTAGCTAATGCAGGGTAAAGGGCTAAATAAGCACAAAGCAGCACCATTAACGAAATTGATGCGATTAATGGCATGCCACCAAAGGTCGCTATTGATACATGCACCCAGCTTATACCTGCACCAAACCAACCTAAACCAAATAAAAAGCCATATTTAGCACTTTGTTTAGCGGCTAATTTACCGTTTGCGAGAGGGTTAATGCAGTAGAGTAGAGCACCAAGGGAAAGAAAAGTTATAAACCATAGGTTATAGGGTGCGTAACTTAAGGTTAAAAAGAGGCCCGCAACAAGTGCGAGCCAGGCTTTTTTATCTTTCGCAAGGTGACTTAGGTTAGTTAGCAGTTTCTTCACTGTCGTTATCATCAGCCTTTGGAATGGTGACTTGCAATTGTAAGATACGGCGGTTGTCTGCGTTAGTGACTTTAAATTGTAAGCCTTCTACCTCGATTGTTTCACCACGGCTTGGCATGTGGCCAAATGCATGTAAAACAATACCACCTATGGTGTCAGCATCTGAGGTGCTGTAACCGGTTTTAAAATACTCATTAAAGTCATCAACTTCAGTCAGCGCTTGCACAGCGTAAACGTGCTTTGCAACTTGGCGAATATCTTGTAGGTCTTCACTTTCATCGTGCTCGTCTTCGATTTCACCCACGATGATTTCAAGGATATCTTCGATAGTGACAAGACCAGACACACCACCATACTCATCAATAACAATCGCCATGTGGTAACGTTGTTGACGGAACTCATTAAGCAGCGTGTCTACACGTTTACTTTCAGGCACTACAACTGCAGGACGCAAATATTCACGTAAAGAAGGCAGTTGCTCATCTTTGTTGATGATCAGTGGTAATAAATCTTTTGCTAATAAAATACCTTCAACATGGTCTTTGTCTTCACATACCACAGGAAAACGTGAATGTGTTGAATCAACCATCATAGGTAATAGCTCTTCTAATGGTGTATCAACCTCTAAGGTTACCATTTGCGAGCGTGGGATCATGATGTCCCGCACTTTCAGCTCTGATACACCTAGCACCCCTTCAATCATATCCTTGGTTTCAGGGTCGATAAGGTCGCGTTCTTGCGCATCGGCAATTACTTCTACCAGCTCTTCTCTATTCTGGGGTTCCCCTTGCAACATTTGGGCTATGCGGCCCAGCCACGTTTTGCCAGAAGAACCCTGGCTAGTTTGCGAGTTGTCGTCGCTCATTGCGTCTAATTGCTCCGTTAATTTAAATATCGTCTCGATATGGGTCAGCGATGTTCAGATCGGCAAGTAATTGCTTTTCTATGCTTTCCATTTCAAGTGCATCTTCGTCCTTTATATGGTCAAATCCAAGTAAATGCAAGCATCCATGGATAACCATATGGGCAAAATGGTCGTGAAAGGTTTTTTCTTGCTCAATTGATTCGGCTAAAACAATAGCCGGACAAATGATTAAATCACCTACTAAAGGTAACTCAATGCCCGGTGGTGCTTCAAATGGAAAAGATAAGACATTAGTCGGTTTATCTTTGCCACGGTAATCATTGTTGAGCTGCTGGCTTTGTGCTTCATCGCTTACCACTATAGTCAGCTCTGCATCTTCACGGTAGTTGCTAAGGGCTTTGTCAGCCCATAGCTGGAATTGTTCAAAGCTTGGTAAGTCGTCAAACTCACAGGCTATTTGTAAATCTAATTCGGTCACGAGTTTGCTTCTTGTTGGTTTGCTTGCGCTTCTTTCGCACGTTGTTTCTCTGCACGTTTTAAACGTTCTGCTTCATCGTTTCGCTCATAAGCTTCAACGATACGAGCAACAACCGGATGGCGAACCACATCGTGTGATTGGAAGAAGTTAAAGCTAATTTCATCGACACCGTTTAATACTTCGATGGCATGACGTAGGCCTGAGCGGGCACCGCGCGGTAAATCGACTTGAGTAATATCACCCGTAATCACCGCTTTTGAATTAAAACCAATACGGGTTAAGAACATTTTCATTTGTTCTGCTGTGGTGTTTTGGCTTTCATCGAGAATAATAAACGCGTCATTTAGCGTACGACCACGCATGTAAGCAAGGGGCGCGACTTCAATCACGTTTTTCTCAATTAGCTTTTCTACACGCTCAAAACCCAGCATTTCAAATAATGCATCGTATAGAGGGCGTAAATACGGGTCGATTTTTTGGCTTAAGTCACCTGGTAAAAAGCCTAGTTTTTCACCAGCTTCAACCGCAGGTCGAGTTAATAAAATACGGCGAATTTCTTGACGCTCTAAGGCATCAACGGCTGCAGCAACCGCTAAATAAGTTTTACCTGTACCGGCTGGGCCAATACCAAAGGTAATATCGTGGTGCAAAATATTTGCAACATACACGCCTTGATTATCATTGCGCGGTTTAATAACGCCACGGCGAGTTTTAATCACCATGTCTTTGCCATATACACCTGGGTTTTCATCTTGCTCAAGCGCATTTGATTCGCTAATTGCCAAATGTACGGCTTCAGGTTCAATCTCGCCAATCAGGCCGCGAATAGGTTGAGTTTCAATATAGAGGTTTTTTAGTATCTCAACAGCCGCTGCTGCAAGGTGCAGTTTACCGGTTACTCTGAAGAAATTATCACGGTGTGCAATCTCAACACCAAGGCGGCGTTCAATTTGCTTAATGTTTTCGTCAAACGGACCACATAAAGATGAAAGGCGTTTGTTGTCGGCGGGTTCTAAATAAATCTCTAATGTTTTTAACTGATTACTCAAAATTGCTTCCTATTGATGGGTGCAGGCTGTGCCTGCACCAAGTGTCACCCTAAGGTACGAAAGTAGCAACGCCAATTTCGTTAGGGGCCGCAGCGGCCTCAGCTTCAGCAGCTTTACTTAAAATAGCTGAAGGTGCCACATCACGACGTAAGTTCATTTCTGATTCTGTACGAATTAGTTCACCACGTAAAGAGTTTGGCAATGCTTCTGTAATACGTACATCAACGAATTGACCGATCACTGAGTGAGGGCCTTCAAAGTTAACCACTCGGTTGTTCTCAGTACGGCCACGTAATTCCATTGGGTTCTTCTTAGAAGGACCTTCAACTAGGATACGCTGTTCGGTATCAAACATTTGGCGGCTGATTTGCTGCGCCATTTGCGTGATACGGTTTTGCAGAATGTATAAACGTTCTTTTTTCTCTTGCTCTGTTACGTCATCTGGTAAATCAGCAGCAGGCGTACCAGGGCGCGCACTGTAGATGAAGCTAAAGCTCATATCAAAACCAATGTCATTGATAAGGTTCATAGTTGCTTCAAAGTCTGCTTTGCTTTCGCCTGGGAAACCAATGATGAAGTCTGAAGACATGCTTAGGTTAGGGCGAATTTTACGTAACTTACGAATCGTAGATTTGTACTCGAGTGCAGTGTGACCACGTTTCATAAGGTTAAGAACACGGTCTGAACCACTTTGCACTGGTAAGTGTAGGTGGTCAACAAGCTCAGGTACGTCTGCGTACGCATCAATGATATCTGGCGTAAATTCTACAGGGTGCGATGTGGTATAACGAATGCGGTCAATACCGTCAATCGCAGCGACATAACGTAGTAAGTCAGAGAAGTAACAAATTTCACCGTCATGAGTTTCACCACGATACGCATTTACGTTTTGACCAAGTAGGTTTACTTCGCGAACACCTTGCTCTGCAAGTTGGGCAACTTCAAGTAATACGTCATCAAGTGGGCGGCTTACTTCTTCACCACGCGTGTAAGGTACTACGCAGAATGTACAGTATTTAGAGCAACCTTCCATAATTGATACAAACGCAGTAGGGCCTTCCGCTTTTGGCTCAGGTAAACGGTCGAACTTTTCAATCTCAGGGAATGAAACGTCAACTACCGAGCTGCTGTCACCACTTTGCACTTGCTTAATCATTTCTGGTAAGCGGTGTAATGTTTGCGGGCCAAAGATTACATCAACAAACGGTGCACGTTGACGAATTGAATCACCTTCTTGCGATGCAACACAGCCACCAACACCAATGATTAACTCTGGTTTGTCGTCTTTTAATAGTTTCCAACGGCCTAGCTGATGGAATACTTTCTCTTGTGCCTTTTCACGGATTGAACAGGTATTGAGTAAGATCACGTCAGCGTCTTCAGCTTCTTCAGTTAACTGATAGCCGTTAGTCGCATCTAGTAGATCAGCCATTTTCTGAGAGTCATACTCGTTCATCTGACAACCCCAGGTTTTAATATGCAGCTTTTTACTCATTGAAATATAGCCTCGTTTTCAATTCGGTAGTGACACAAAAATGTGTTAGAAACAGGATTAAGTGGCAAGTATGCCGACTTAAAGGACGCGTATTTTAGCTGGATACCCGCACAGATCCAAGTATAGTTTTTATCTTTGTGGTGTGAAATCAAACAAGTCACTGTTTTGAAATTCATAAGCGGTAAATGCACTGACACGCAATATTGAATTACGTTACAATTTATCCCGTATTTAAATAGCCAAACGAGCGAATATTAAATGAATAAAAATAAGGTAATTGTTGTCGGTGGCGGCATGGTAGGTGCTGCTACTGCTGTAAAACTGGCCAAGCAGGGTAGGGATGTCACCGTTATTGAAAAGCACCTTATCGATGCTGATCACATTTTAAGCTCAGGTAAGGTAGATATTCGCATTTCGGCTATTAATCGTTTTTCAGAGAATTTACTTGATGAGCTTGGTGCAATGCCGTTACTAAGACAAAATCGTATCGCACCTTATCAACAATTAGAGGCCTATCAGCAACAAGGCGAGAATTTATTGTTTGATAGCCATGAGATAGGCGAAACGCATTTAGGTCATTTAATCGAAAATAATTTAATTCAAGCAAGTCTTTGGCAGCAATTCGCCAAGTACAACATCGAAGTGATAGAGCAACTATCAGCCATTACGGATATTACTCAATCGGCTGATTCAATCACCTTACATTATGGCGATACTCAATATACCGCTGATTTAGTTGTTGCTGCAGATGGTGGACAGTCACAATTGCGAACTAAAGCTGGTTTAGGTGTAACGGGTTGGCAATATGGCCAGCATTGCATGGGCGTGTTAATCAAATTAGATGCCCCACAGCAGGTAAAAACGTGGCAACAATTTACGCCAACCGGCCCTGTAGCGTTTCTACCGATGCAGGCGCCTTATGCTAATTTAATTTGTTATCACGATGCTGCGGTTTTAAAGCAGTGGCAAAAGTTGTCGAATGAGCAACTTAAAGCAAAACTCATTGAACATTTTCCTGAACTACCGGGCGACTTTGAATTACTTGAGCATGCTGTTTTTCCACTTGCACGCCAACATGCCAATGATTACTCGCACGGACGTTTAGTTTTAGTGGGTGATTCGGCGCACACAATTAACCCGCTTGCTGGGCAAGGTGTGAACCTAGGCTTTCAAGATGTTGTAGCACTGGCAGATATTTTGGCAGATCAACCTGATGTTGGTCAGCAAGCGTTATTAAAACGCTACGAGAAAAAACGCCGCCACGCTAATTTACTGATGATGAGCATGATGGATGCATGTTACTTTGGTTTTTCAAACGAGATTAAACCACTGAGCTGGGTGCGCAGTAAGTTTTTAAAGCTTGCTAATAACACAGGCCCTGCAAAGAACTGGGTTTTAAAGTATGCGATTAGCGGGACATTAAGTTGAACGTATAAAAATAATCGTACTAAATACAAAGAAGCGGGGTAATGAAAATTAGCCCGTTTTTTTTACGCTAAAAATTACCGAATATACTTTGGAGAAACTTGAAACTTGAAACTTGAAACTTGAAAGGGTAGTAAGTAGTTGGCTGGGATACCAGGATTTG
>NZ_PNDF01000007.1:0-199154 GCF_005887195.1 Pseudoalteromonas sp. S1650
GGTGCTTTACGAGAAAGCGCTAAAAGCTGTTCAGATATGTTTGAATTCAATGTTATTAGCCGGTGATTTTATATAGCCTATATTAGATCAGATATTTAAGCGGAATGGTATAACATGTGCCTAAACCAAGGGACGCAAAAGAGCAGGCTTGCGCTCCTTCATCGCTAATTTTACCCTGCAATTTTACGCCGCTAAGGGGGCGTTGGTATTTTCTGGAGTGTGGTGATGTTAAATCAAATTGAACAATGGATTGATCAAAAAAATATTGAATTCAAAGAGCAAAGGGTTTGTTGCTCTCAATTTTTTGACGATTTTGAAGGTTTTTACTCTTTGTCATTTTTAAAGCAAGCGTACTTTGTAGTCGTAGATAAGATTCCAAAACCAAATTTTCCCGAATTACGACAAATGGGGTTGGGAGATTTTATAGATATGGAAGTCGATGGCATCACATATAAAGACACTTATTATGTCCTTCCACACATAGCTTCAAATTTACGTATACATTTTCATGAACTAGTTCATGTAGCGCAATGGAACTATTTAGGAGCTGTTCCTTTTATGGAACGTTACATTAGTGAAATCCAAACATTAGGTTACGAGGGCGCACCCTTAGAAAAAATGGCATACGCCTTCGAACATCACTTCAGCAATGGTGGCGAGAAGATCGATGTACCTAGCTATGTAGCAGAAAAAATATAACAAGCCATTGCAGTGCGGGATTTTTAACAGTTTGCTTTCCATACAGCGTTCGTTATTTTAGCCAACTATTAATAGTCCCTGAATGGTTCGTTAGGCTGAATCGTTCTCGCCAAAGTAGGATATAATTTGAATATTTAAGATGAAATGAATATTTACTATGAGACTTTGAACGAAAGACCTGATATTGATTGGTTTCTTCAAGGTCACGTGGTGATTGAGTACATGCTTTGAAAGCGTCTAGAAGTATCAAACCCAAGTCTTGGCTATGAATTACGGAAAAGTAGTTTTCATCGCATACTTAATGCAGCATATATCAATGGGATTATTCATTTAAAATCAAAAGAGGTTATTGAACAAATCAATAAAATTAGAAATAAATATGCACACGAGCTTACTTTTAGACCCACGCTAGCAGACTGGTTTCATTTATGGGAATCAGCGCAAGCAGCATTTTCTGATATGACGGATGGTATTGAGCAAGGATTAGAGGAGCTGCGCAGTATAAATAAGCTGGAAGATGCAGATAAATTCCATCTTAATGAGCTTTTTGTTCAAATTTGCCACGATATATAATTTAGCCTAACAAGGCCGTTAATAAAGGACCAAAAGCTTGGCTTAGCTCATTCTTTGCACTTAATGAGAGCGAATAATCAAACACATAACAAAGATATGCACCGGAACTGCTGTCCTTCGTAGCAATTTATACGCAACGCTGCCGCTTCGTTAATATAAATTACAGCTTCAGTCCGCTGTTCAGTGATAACAGTGTTACCAAGGCCTTTCTTTTATACAGAGCCGACCTTCGGTTCTAAGTCATAAATGTACAGCGATGGGTTATAAATATAACAGCCCTAAAAACTAGTTAGCATAAATGCTCTAAAGATCTATTCTTCAGAGGTAGCTAAACAATGAGGTTCCTTCTTGAGCGTTTTGTTACGGAACGACCTTTATCAATACCTTTGTGCGCACAAGTTGCCTCTCTACATTCTTGGTAATAGACCAAAGGATATTTGCTTGATGTTCTTAACGGAAAATAATTCGTAATGATTTGTATATTCGGATGAGATAATAAGTTCGAATTAAAGAAGGCTTCGGTATGTGTATTTTAAATCCAGAAACTTTCTCATTCTGTATGCTTTGAATATATAGGCCTAAAGTACATTTTGATTTTTCGGTTCAATGCTCCATTGTTCCATAATATTGATGAAGGTCTTAAAGCCTACTAGAGAAAGTTTTCCGTAAGAAATAATAGTTCCTGGTTAGTAAAGGAAATACCAAGCCTTGATAGCTTAAAGATATTAATAAACCTAAATTATGCCTAATAAAGTAAGCAATAACTCATATATTGCCTACTTTATTATGTATCATGGTTGCTAGAACTTATAACTGAAGCCTACGGAAAATGTTTGTTGGTTAGGCATGCCCTCGGGTTTTGTTTCGGTGTTCCCTACATAAAATTTTGTCCCTTTATCTATAAAGACTTCAGCACCATTTCATAGCTTTTCGTTAGTGATCATTTAGCCAAAGGCTCGTGCAAGTCAAACTTCTAACTTCAATGAATAATGGCTCTGCATTGGTGTTACTATTTAATCAAAATCTAATCGTGCCTGAGATTCTCATTTTGAGTGGCAATCGCCAAAATCACTCTTGCTTTGCTGTATAGACTGGCGTAACTTGATACTGGTACGATGAGTCTATAAGAATAAAAAGGTCAAACGTGACGATTAAACAAGAATCGGTGTTTATTAAACTCGCCGAAAGCCAAACTTTACATTTACGCCGTATCAGTAAGACTGATGTGAAAGGCCCTGCGGTGTTTTTTATGCATGGTGCCGTTGAAAATGGCAAAATCTTTTACACCCACAGCAATAAAGGTTTAGCACCATTTTTAGCTGAGCATGGCTATGTTTGCTATGTGGCTGATTTGCGTGGTCGTGGTGAGAGTAAACCTGCGATTTCAAAGCATGCAAAGTATGGTCAAACCGAGGCTATTTTAGAAGATATCCCCGCATTTCTAGATAAAATTAAACAGCTTGAAGGCGAGCCCGCTCGTTATTGGGTGGCGCACTCATGGGGTGGGGTGTTAATGAACAGTGTGTTTGCCCGTTTTCCTGAGTTGATTGATGATGTGAAAGCCTGCGGCTATTTTGGTTCTAAACGGTCTTTGTATAACCATCACCCAAGCAAGTATATTCAAGGTAATTTAATTTGGTATGGGTTGGCGCCCTTAGTTGCCCGTAAGCATGGCTTTGTGCCGGCTAAAAAGCTGAAATGGGGCAGTGATGATGAAACCCGTAAGTCACATTATCAAAGTATGCAGTGGGCTAAGCGTAAACCTTGGGTCGATACTGACGATGGCTTTGATTACGCCAACGCATTAGCTGATAAGGCACTGCCGCCCATTATGCATGTGGCGGGTGTTAAAGATAAAGCCCTATGCCAGCCGATTGATATTGAAAAATTTATGGAAGAGTCAGGCATCGGCAAGCAAACGATGACCATTTATGGCCGTAAGTTTGGCCATAAGGTCGATTATGATCACATTAATATGCTTACTCACCCACAGGCGCGTTTTGATCAGTTTGTTGACTTGTTGAACTGGTTTGAGACTCACGCATAAGTGTGTGCATTGCGCTCTGGTAGCGTTTGTATTTCTCTAATGCTTTATCAGTTAACGGCTGTCTTACAGCCGTTTTGCTGAGTGTTGCCACCGGTTTTTTTGACTTATAAAAATCTAAAAACTGTGTGTTGTACTCGATGTTTAAGAACTTACACAGGGCTGTTAGTGTTTGTTCGCTGTCACTGATAAGTGCTTCATAGCTTAAATCAAAAACCGCTTCTGGCATCACGTTTTGCCAATGCTCCATTAACTGCTGATACAAATCAAAGTACTGTTTAAACTCTGGGAGTGAACAAAAATAAGGTTCGTTTTCAGCAAAATAGTTGCTAAACACCGACCACGCAATTGCATCATATTCGCGCTGCATATTAATAAACTTGGCGTTAGGAAAGAGTAAGTAAATCAATCCAAGTGACTGATAGTTAGCAGGTAGCTTGTTGATCATAAAAGGGCGCACAACTGGCGCTTGTTTTATTCGTTCAATATAAATATTGCGGGCATTGTTAATTAGCCCTTGGTTTAGCTCTGCTAGGCAATCTGGGTAGGGGAGTTGCGTTTGTTGTTCAAGGTATGCAACAACCTGATTACTGATACTGGCATCTTCGCCAAGGCTGGCAAAGTCATTGTGGCTTGCCAGCATTTGCTCTACCAGCGTTGAGCCACTTCTTGGCATGCCAATTATAAAAATGGGGGTAATTGTGCCTGTAAATGTTTTGTCTCTGGCATCAATTAGCTCAGCTGTATTTTGCTCTATGATGCGCTGATAAAAAGGCACTAAGTCAAGGGTTTTAAACTGCGTGAGTTTTGTTTGTAGCTTATTAGCTAGGCTGAAGTAGTTAAAAGCTTGTTCTGTATCATTTAACTGATCATAGCTTTTACCAAGGGCATAATAACACACCATTTTTAAACGCAGATTATTGGTTAAAGTTAAAAACTGGTGTAGCTCATTTATGTAATTTTGTTCGTTGTTAAAGCGCCCAAACTGTACTAGTTCAAATAAAATGTACGCCGTCACTGGGTAATTTCCCATACCGAGTGCATGCTTTAAAATACTGTACGCTTTGTCTAACTCACCATAAGTTAAATAATGCTGGGCAAGGTAGTAATGTGGCTCAGGGTTATGGCTGGCAATTGATTTAGCATATTCGAGTACAGTTAAGGCATCTTGCGGTGAATGCACGCCATTAAAAGCATCGGCAAGGGCATGGAGTGGTTCAAGCATGTGCGGTAGTCGTTCACAGGCTCTTTGTAAAAGGTAAACAGCGGCATCATAACGTTCTAAACGCAGTGCAATGCGGCCCAATCCAAATAACGCTTCGCCATTTTCAGGATCTGAATCGAGAAGGGTTTTAAAATGAAATTCGGCCTCTTTAAGCTTGTTTTCATTCAGTAGTTGATTCGCTTTTTCTAACAGCATAGGAATGGCGGGTTATTTGTTATTTTTATTTACTATAAAACGAAAAAGGCGAAATGTCTTTCGCCTTGGTTAACTATAAATATCCAGAAAAAATCCGGGGTATCGACTTTCTAGGTTGATTGCTCAACCTAGAAATTTAGAAAGTATAGGTAGCTTTCACGTAATAGAAGCCGCCGTTGATACCATATGGCGACGTTTCGTAGTATTTACCACCCCAGTTATTGTTAGGGATGCCAGTACTATCGAAGAAATCAAGTTTCTCTGCTTCTTGGTCGAATAAGTTTGTAGCACCAACAGAGAAGCTAAGCTCTTCAGTTAGGAAGTAAGTCACTTCTGCATCAATGGTTACTGCAGCATCAGCTGTTTTCGCTGTTGCATCGTAATCTACGTGAACACCTTGGTATTCGCCATAGTAGTTAACACGTGTAAATGCAGAGAAGCTCTCCCATTGTTGTGCCCAGCTAAGTGTTGCACGGTGGTTTGGTAAGTCATTTTCTAAACGGCTTACTTTAAATTCACCAGTAATGTCTGTTGACTTAGTTACTTCAGTGTCGTTCCAGTTGTACGCTAAGCTGAATGTTGAGCTACCGCCTAACAAATCAGTTGAGTAGTTAGCTACTGCATCAATACCTTGCGTTGTTGTATCGAAGTCATTGGTGAAGAAGCTTACTTGCGCTAAGTTTTGTACGTTTGGCACGCCTGCTGCTTCAAGTGTGTCTTTATCTGCTTGACTTAATTCAATTTTATCTGATTGACTGATACGGTCATCTACTTGGATGTTGTAGTAGTCAACTGTGAAGAATAAGTCGCCAAGTGTCCATACTGCACCAAACGTGTAGCTTTGAGACTCTTCAGGTTGTAGCTCTGTACCACCTAATTGCACTGCAATTGGGTTTGTTGGTGGTAAAAGTGCCGAGTCAACAAGTACACCGCTGCTTAGGTTAGTTTGAACGTTACTTACGTTTGCTTGACCAACAGTTGGTGCACGGAAACCAGTACTGATTGAACCACGAATGTTCAAGTCTTCAGTTACGTGGTATTGACCCGTTAACTTGTAGTTAGTAGTTGAACCAAATGAATCATAATCTTCATAACGTAGTGCTAAGCCCATTAAGAAGTCTTCTGTGAATGGTGCTTCAACATCAACGTATGCAGCATAGTTACGACGTGTATACTCGCCCGCATCAGATGGTTTGAAACCAGGGAAACCGTTCGAGCCGATACCAAAACCTTGTTCTGTTAGTGGGCCAGCTGTGAAAGACGCTTCGTCACCAGAAACAACTGTGAATGTTTCTTCGTGCCATTCTAGACCACCGGCAACGTTTACATCGTAAGCTAAACCAAAGTCAAAACCTTTTGATAAATCAGCATTAAAGTTTTTCTCTAACTGTGAGTATTTACCTGGGCTGAAATCGCGCGGGCTTTCTGGACCTAATGACGCATTGATTGTGTCATAGATGAAGTAGCGTGATTCGTTGTAACCAACTGTACCGCTTAAGTCATAGTATGCACCTTCAAGGAAACCAGATGTGATTTCACCTTTAGTACCAATTGTTAATGCAGTATCTGTGATGTTACCACCGAAGTTAGGTGTAAAACCGCCCGGAAGCATTTCGTTAAACGCAAAACAGTCTGGGTTGTTAGCAACTTCATCGATGTATCTTTGGTTATCTAAAACGTTGTCATCAATCATGATATCGGTAGGACAGTTACCGCTCATATCGCCAGTTAAATCACCAACAAGCAGTGTTTCACCGCCGTCATTTGAGTAAACACCTGGGCGAGTGTGTGGGTTACGATAGTAGAAACCACCACGTACATCACGCTCAGAGTAGTTACCAAACATGTAGAATTCAGATGAATTACTTAACTCAAGACCGATGTTACCAAAGATAGTAATATCATCATCAACTTCTGGTGCACCCCAAACTTGTGCTAACGAAGATACTTCAGGCACACCTGCGGCATCTAGTGCGGCTGCATCAGGGCGTTGTACTGAGCGGCTAGTCGCATCAGCTGTTTTATATTGGAAGCTTAAGTTAGCAAAACCACTATCGGTAAACGGTAGACCCACGTTACCAGAAATTTGCGTTGTATCTCCATCGCCTTCGTAGTATTCACCTTGACGTATTTCGAATGAGCCGCCTTCAGAGGCATCTTTTAATACAAAGTTCATTACACCCGCGATTGCATCAGAACCATACTGTGCAGCAGCACCATCACGAAGTACTTCTACTTGCTTTAAGGCAATACTTGGAATAACAGAGATATCGGCACCTTGAGCACCATCATTAATACCACCGCCTAAGAAAGCGATAACAGATGCACGGTGACGGCGTTTACCATTAACAAGTACTAAAGTACTGTCAGAAGGAAGGCCACGTAAGTTAGCTGGGCGAACAAGTGACGCAGCATCACTAATTGGGTTTTGGTGAACGTTAAAAGAAGGAACGGAGCCTTTTAAAAGCTCAAGCATATCGGTGTTACCACCTTTATCTAGCTCTTCACCACCAATGATATCAATGGGTACTGGTGAATCACCGATTGAACGTGGTGCTGAACGAGTACCCACCACGGCAATTTTCTCTACATTTTTGTTAACTTTCGTCTCTTCAGCTGCTTGCTCTGCAGCAACAACCGAACCCGACACAAACAGGCCTGCTGTTGTTGTCGCTAAAGCAAATTTAATTGCTTGTTGTAGCGCATTATTTTTGAATTTCATTCCGACTTCCCCAGTTAGAATAGTTATGATTATGTCACCAAATAAAGTATTAGAACTTGGTGTAAATCTCTTATACATCCTGTAAATAATTTTTGCAAATTGTTAATTTTATGTTGTTTTGTGGGTGTTTCTTTGTTTTTTGTCGTTCTTTTGTGGATTATCTTATTGAAAGTAAAGAGGATAATTTATTCTCGGTATTGGGTTTTAGCGTAAGAAAATATATAAATTATGCAAAAATAATTAGATAGAAGGTTTTTTTGGATGGTTTTTGAACGACTTTTGATTTGGAACGGTCTATTAAGCTTGTTGTGAATTATTGCTTAACCGCCATTGTTGCAGTTTTTCTCGGTATTCATCCCATACACATGGGCAACAGCTACCACCTCCACAACACTCATCTGAAGCTGGTTTTTTGGGTTTTGGCTCAGCTTGTTGTTTAGGTTGGTTCATTTTTAATACTGAAAAATAGTTACGAATAGAGTATTAAGGATAAAGTAAAATCTAATATAAGTAAATTATGCTTTGTGAACGTCGCATGCTGTGTGAAAATAACTAAATGCGATTATATAAAGTTATTCATCGAGCCCCATTTCGAGTGGCTAAAATTACCAAAAAGCGTCAAACATTACGTTTTAAGCGCGCTATGGTAGCACTCAAAATCGCACTTGCCCAAGAAAAGCAAGAAACAAAAGAAATGCTTCATATCTATAGACGATACACCCAAGGCCAAGCTACTAAAGAAGAGTTACATACTGCTAATGAGCAGTTTTTAGATATCTTAAAAGGGCTTGGTTTAGGTGTGTTTGCAGTTTTACCCTTTGCGCCTATTACTATTCCTTTGGTTGTAAAGCTGGGGCAATGGGTTGGTGTCGATGTGCTACCTAGTTCATTCAATATTAATAAGTCAATTAAAGAGCTGGATCAACAAGTAGCAAAAGAAGAAAAAGAGAAACAAAACAAAGACTGATTAGGTTTTTTATCTGATTTTGCCTATACCTTTTGTATCAAGATATTGGTATGCTTAAATACCTTTTCTTTATATCGAGTCGTTTAATGAGTTCATTAATTCGCCATTCTTCTTCGGGAATCCCCCTGTCATTTATTGCTAAAGCTGACCTATCAACGTGGTTAACCGAGCAGCCGCAAGCCTTACAAAATTGGCTAACAAATTGTGATTTTAAAAACAAAGGCATGGCCTTAGTTGCTAATAATGAAACCGGCTCACTTGAGCATGTTTATTGTCTGGTAAATGATTTACAAGACTTTTGGTTAGCAGGTGACTTATCAACAAAATTGCCTGCAGGTTGTTACCAAATACAAGGTGATGAAAAGTTTGTAGAGCAAGTAACACTGGGCTTTGTGTTAGGCGGTTACGAGTTTAGTGAATATAAAGAAAAACCTTCGCCACGCGCTACCCTTGCCATTAAAGACGAATCGTTAGTAAAGCGTTTATCTCAGTATGCAAGTGCAATTAATTTAGTGCGTGATTTAGTGAATACGCCTGCTGCGGATATGATGCCGCAGCATTTATCACAAGTAATGGCTGATTTAGCTGATACCTTTGATGGTGAGTTCAGTGAGTGGGTGGGTGATGAATTATTAGAGCAAAACTACCCAACGATTCATATGGTTGGTCGTGCGTCTGAGAATAAACCTCGCTTACTTGATCTACGTTGGGGCGCAAAAGATGCACCGCAAATTACCTTAGTCGGTAAAGGCGTGTGTTTTGATTCTGGCGGTTTAGATTTGAAACCAAGCTCAGGGATGCGCAACATGAAAAAAGACATGGGCGGTGCGGCACATGTTATTGGCCTTGCGCAGTTAATTATGGCTGCCAACTTACCAATTCGCTTACGTGTTCTGGTACCTGCGGTTGAAAATGCGGTTTCTCGAAATGCATTTAGACCGGGTGATGTGATCAAAACTCGTAAAGGGATCACAGTCGAAATTGATAACACAGACGCTGAGGGCCGTTTAGTGCTGTGTGATGCACTTGCTGAAGCACAAAATGATAACCCCGATCTTATCGTTGACTTTGCAACCTTAACTGGTGCTTGTCGTGTAGCCCTAGGTACAGAATTACCTGGCTTTTTCGCAAATAACCGTGAAGTGGCTAATAAACTGATGGATGCAGGTGAAAGCTGTCATGATCCTGTATGGCAACTGCCGTTATTTGATCAATACAAAGCATTATTAAAAAGTGACGTAGCAGATATTGCTAATTGTGCTTCCACTCCATTTGGTGGTGCGATCACCGCGGCACTTTACTTAAAAGAGTTTATTGAACCAAGTACGCCATGGGTTCACTTTGATGTGATGGCCTGGAACTTACGTGCATTACCGGGTCGTCCTGCAGGCGGTGAGGCACTGGGTATTCGTGCTGTGTTCAACTACCTACAAGATCGCTTCCAATAAGTTAAAGCTGGTAAAGCTCTAACGGTAAATCATCGGGATCGGCAAAAAACGTAAATTGCTTCCCGGTGATTTCATCCACTCTTATTTCTTCAACCGAAATGCCTTGTTGTTCTAAATAATGCTTAGATTTTGCAATATCGGCGACTTTAAACGCCAAATGGCGTAGCCCTTGTGCTTCTGGATAGCTTGGTCTCGGTGGCGCTCCAGGAAACGAAAAAAGCTCTATTTGGCTGCCATCAGGAAGTGCTAAATCTAATTTATACGAGTCACGTTCAGCGCGGTATTGTTCGTGAATGATTGGTAGCTTTAATATTTCATTATAAAAATGCTTTGATTTTTCATAGTTGCTACAGATGATTGCAGTATGATGTATGCCTAATAGTTCCATTAATTAATCCTTTTATGCCCATAAAAAAACGCGGACTCAGCCGCGCTTCTCTATAAATGATAGGAGTATTACTGTGCCGCTTTACATGCTGCAACAGCCGGTGCAACCAGTTCAAGACCTGTTTTATCACACTCAGGTAGAGCTGCATCAGAAACCGAGATAGGTGTTACACGCTCGCCCCATTTAATGTAACTCGCCGCCCAAGTTAAACCAGCACCAAAGGCTGCTGACATAATGTTTGAGTTAGGTTTGATAAGCCCTTGCTCAACCGCTTCACAAATGGCAATCGCAATTGTTGCAGCAGAGGTATTACCGTAATCGGCAATGTTCACCATTACTTTTTCGTCAGCTACTTTCAAACGTTGCTGAATAGCTTGGATAATACGTAAATTGGCTTGGTGAGGAACTAATACGTCAATGTCATCAAGCTCTAACTGCGCTTGGTTCAGCACGTCGTCACAAGCTTCGCTCATCCCTTTAACAGCACGTTTGAAGATTTCGCGACCTTCGAATAATAAGTTAGACGGGCCAATTGGCTCGTACTTATTTAAATCGCTACCGAAGTTTTCGATATGCAGAATGTCGCGATCTTCACTGTCGCAACCTGTTTTAGTGGCAAGTAAACCTGATGGTGTGTCTGAGGCTTCTAATACCACGGCACCAGCACCATCACCGAATAATACAGCACTGTCGCGACGTGCCCAGTTGATGTACCACGTCATACGTTCAGCGGCAATAACGACTGCTTTTTTGATCATACCTGCACGAATTTGTGCCGTTGCTGCTTGTAATGCATATAAAAAGCCTGAACATGCAGCGTTTGTGTCCATTGCTGCAGCGCCAATCGCGCCAATGTTTTTTTGCACTAAAGAGGCCGTATTTGCCACCATAGTTGATGGTGTACAAGTCGCAAGAAGTACAAGATCAATGTCTTTACCATCAACACCAGCACAAGCAAGCGCTTGCTTTGCGGCAACGGTCGCTAAATCGGCAGTAGAAACATGGCTGACACGGCGAGATTTGATGCCTGTACGTGTTGTGATCCATTCGTCATTGGTATCAACAATATTGCTAATTTCATCATTGCTGATGCTTGCTGGTGGTATACATTTACCCCAGCCAGTAATTTGGGCATAAGACATAATGTGTTCTCTTTATGTGGTCAGACTTGTTAAATTTTCCCGAAGTTATATCAAAATTCACTTGTTAACACTAGTTCATTGCCGCGCTATGTCGTAAATAATGGCATTTACTCAGTATTTAAGTTAAACCTAGTATAAAAAAGAGGCGATTATGAAAAAAATAAATCTAAAAATAAGCACATTATCGGTACTATCTTTGTTATCTACGTTTGTGGTTAATGCACAAACCACCCTTATTCATGCAGGAAAGGTACTTGTTGGCACTGAACAGAGTGTTAAAGAGCAGCAAACGTTGGTTATTGAAGGTAATAAAATTGCTGCAATAAAAGCAGGCTACTTAACAACACAGCAGTTAGACCTCAGTGATGCAGATGTTATTGATTTAAAAAGTCAGATGGTCTTGCCGGGTCTAATTGATATGCACGTTCATGTTACCTTTGAGCGAGATGCAAAGCGTAACCCACATCAATGGGTCACTGAATACGAAGCAGATTATGCACTACGTTCTTTAAAATACTTAAAACACACGGTTAATGCGGGTTTTACCTCTGTGCGCGACCTAGGTAGCAGCTATCAAGTTATCTTCCCTTTAAAACGAGCGGTTGAGCGTGGCGACATTGTTGGCCCGCGCATTTTTGCAGCAGGTGATATGATCACACCGACCGGCGGCCACGCTGACATGCATGGCTATCGCCGTGATATTACCAAAGCGACAGAGGGTGGGGGATTAGGTGTGTGTGATGGTGCTGACGATTGTACTCGTGCGGTACGCGATGTAATTAAAAGTGGTGCCGATGTGATCAAAATTACTGCAACAGGGGGTGTTTTAAGTAATACAGCGGCCGGGGTTAATCAGCAATTTACTGATGAAGAACTCAGTGCCATTGTTAACACTGCTCATCATTTAGGCCGAAAAGTCACCGCTCATGCTCATGGCACAGAAGGTGTAAAAGCAGCCCTCAGAGCGGGTGTTGATTCAATCGAACATGGCTCTTTTTTAGATACAGACACGGTTAAGCTTTTTAAAAAGCAAGACGCGTATTTAGTTCCAACCTTACTCGCTGGCGCGACAGTAAAAGAAGAAGTGCTAAATAACCCGAATATGCCAAAAGCTATTGCTGAGAAGGTTGAATTTGTGGCGCCAAAAATGGAAGAGTCGTTTAAATTAGCATTAAAAAACAAGGTTAAAATAGCCTTTGGTACAGATTCTGGCGTATCTAAGCATGGTGATAATGCTAAAGAGTTCGAGTTATTAGTTAAATATGGCATGACACCAAAACAAGCTATTAAATCAGCCACCGTTGAAGCTGCTAAACTATTAGGTCAAAGTCATAACCTCGGTGACTTGAGTGTTGGTAAACAAGCAGATATTATCAGCGTTAATATGAATGTGCTTGATAACATTAGTGAACTTAGTCAGGTTCAGTTTGTTATGAAGGGCGGTAAAGTGCTCAAACAGTAAGGGTTACTATGGGCGGTAAAATTAAAGAGACGTTATTTAATCATTTAATTGATGCTGAGCGGCAGCTACTTGAGCCAGAAGTTCGGCAATCTGCTGAAGCGCTCGATGCATTACTTGATGATGATTTTATTGAAATAGCTGCTGATGGTACGTCTTTTAATAAGTTCCAAGTGTTAACCCGTCTGCCAACTGAGGTAGTACCGCAGTTTTATAATCAACACTTTAAAGGTCGAATGCTCAGTGATGATATTGCACAGCTGAGCTATCAAGCAGCCTTTAGACGTTCTGCGCGGTCAGAGTTTAATTACTCCATTCGAATGTCACTGTGGCGTTTTAATGGTAAACAATGGCAAATGGTGTTTCATCAAGGAACGCCTTGTGCTGTTTTTACAATTTCAATGGACGATGATTAAGTTTTAAAGAGTCCGTTATGCAAACCGATCCGGCGATTAGTCGCCTACTAATTTTAAGAAGCGCCGCAATCGCCGTACAATTTGTCGCTGTTATTGCGGTGTACTTTCTATTTGAATACCAAATCCCCTTACTGCCTTTACTTGCTGTTATTTGTGTTGAAGCAATCTTTCAGCTGTTAAGTATATTCGCTTATAGAAAAGTAACCAAAGCCAGACCAGCCGCTGTACTGATGCAGCTGACAGCCGATTTACTGTTTTTAACGATTTTGCTTTCATTAAGTGGCGGGGCTACCAATGCATTTGTGTCGTTATTACTGTTACCGATAATGATCGCTGCGGTCTCTGTTAATGCGAAAGGGCTTGCTTATACCTCAGTGCTGGCAATCGCCGCTTATAGCTTTTTACTGATAAATATGCCTGAGCACACCATGCACCAAATGCAGATGACGCATCATTTTATTGGTATGTGGATTAACTTTGTTATTAGCGCCATTGTTATTGCTTTTGTTATTGGTACATTAAACAGTACATTGAGAGCAAGAGAAGCCACCATTGCACGAACTCGTGAGCAACAATTAAGGCATGAGCAATTATTAACGCTTGATGGCGCTGCTGCACAAGTAACGCACCAACTTGCAACGCCTATCGCAAACTTACAGCTGTTATTTGAAGAACTTAAAGAACAACAAGCTGATGACCCCATTGTACAAGAAATGGCTAAGCCATTAGCCCAGTGTAAAGAGCAGCTTGCTCATTTTAGGTCACTTTCAAATGCCTTAAGGACCGGTCAAACACGGCAAGTGATCAGCGCTGAAACACTACAAAGCACCATTCAAGATGCGATGACACTGCATTTTCCGGAGCAAAACTTACAGTGGCTAAATAACGCCCCTGATTGTTCGATTTTAAGTGATGCCATGCTGTTACCGGCTATTTTAAACTTGCTGCAAAACGCCGTATCGGCGAATAACCATAATCAGCAATACTGCGTAGAAGCTAAGTGGCACATAGATCAGCAAACAGTTTCATTGTCGTTACGTGATTTCGGTCAAGGTTTTAGCGAACAACAAATGGCATCATTAGGTGGCCAACTCATGCCAAGTAACAATGGTATGGGGATGGCAGTTATGCTTTCGAATGTGACTTTAGAGCGCTTAAATGGCTCATTAACACTAAGCAATCACCCACAGCAAGGTGCAATTGCGATGGTTAGTTTAAAAATTGTATGAAACTTTTAATTATTGAAGACGATGAAAATCTTGCCAGCACACTGGCAAGGCGTTTTACAAAACAAGGCTTCACATGTTCACTTGCTCATAACGCTGAGCAAGCTTTACAGCATATAACCACTTTTGAGGCGAGCCATTTTCTGGTGGATTTAAAACTCGGGGATGATAACGGCCTTGCGCTAATTAAACCCTTAAGAGAACAACTTCCTTCAGCTCGTATTGTGTTACTCACTGGGTTTGCCAGTATTGCCAGTGCAGTCGAAGCCATACGATTAGGTGCTGACGACTATTTACCAAAACCTGTCGATTTTAATTCACTTTTAAAAACAATCTTGGGAGACGCCGAGGTAAACCTATCACTTGAAGAATCAAAGCCAAACAAAATTATGTCGCCAGAGCGCCTTGAGTGGGAGCATATCCAACATGTTTTGCACAGTAACGATGGTAATATTTCCGAAACTGCGCGCCAACTGAATATGCACAGAAGAACATTGCAGCGTAAATTACAGAAAAAACCAGTTAAGCAGTAAAGTGATTATTAACGTAAGTAAAATAATTAGAAGGCGTAAATCAGTACAGGATTGAATTCTAAATAGGTACAAAATTACGTGTTTTAAATTTGCTGCATCGCTGATCCTTAACTAAAGTCATGTTAAACCTAATCGTTGTATGAGTCTGGTGTATGCATTTTTATCAACTTAACTTTTTCGCAATTTTTTTTGCAGGTCTTGCTTCATTCTTATTGGGAATTGTCTGGTATTCACCTTGGTTATTTAAGCGTATTTGGATGGAGAGCTGTGGTCTAACTGAGTTAGATTTGCAACAAATTAATCCATTTAAAGTTTTTGGTAGCAGTTTAATATTATGCTGTTTGATCTCATTTAGCTTTTCATTATTTGTTGGGCCCAATGTTGCTGTTGGGGTGGCTGTTGGTACAGGTTTTATAATTGGTTTATGTTGGGTAAGCCTTGCTATAGGCATAGGCTACATATTCGAGCAGCGGCCGTTAAAACTGTTTTTGGTAAATTCAGGTTATGCTATTTTACAATTTTCATTAATTGGCTTGGTTTTGGGTCTCTGGTCATAGCGTGATAGCATGCACTTTTTGAAATAATAAATGGATTAATGGCAAAACCAAATAAAAAAGGGCCAACTAAAACGGTCGATATTTTTTGTTCACAATGTAAAACGCAGTTATTTAAATACCGTAAAGGTGGAAAAGGCGCGTTGGTTAAATGTTTTGTTGAACGGATTAGCCAAGATTTTACCAATGACACCGGTATTTGCCCTGACTGCCAACGCCCATTTGCCCGCCAGACCATGATCCGTGGTACTCCAGCTTTAAAAATAATCGGTGGTAAGGTGACACATAAATAGAATTAAAATACGGACATTTATCCTCGTTTCTTACTCATGCTCTGATACTATTGACCGGTTTGCTGTTTCAATGAATGAAAACAACCCTCCCCATGGATTGGGCCAGTTGTATGGGTATAAACATATGAACAAAATGGACTCACGCACGTGATAGCACTTTTATTTGATATAATTGGCATGACAGGCACATTCTTAGTGGTTGGTGCTTTCTTTTTACTACAACTGAATAAAGCATCGCCAACCGGCCTTGTGTATAACATGATGAACTTAACGGGCGCAATTCTGTTACTGATCAGTCTTTGTTATAACTTTAACCTTGCTAGTTTTGTTATTGAGATTTTCTGGATAGCGGCGTCACTTATTGGATTATATAAGTACATCAAAGCAAAGCGTACTGGAAATGTTGAAACAGCTTAATTAAGCTTGGCTCATTAAAACAGACGTTTTTAGAAACCCATTTACAGTTGAAAATGGGTTTTTTTGTCGCTATTTAAGAAAACTTTATAAACTAAAATTATAAAAACATTGCAAGCTTACCAATCTTTTGTATTAATAGTGTAAACATGGTGTTGCTTTTGCAACACGGGCTATAAGTACAGGTATCGCTTACCGTGGATCTTTTCAGATGTTCAGCACTTTTTACTATTGCAGTTGCCTCAACCTCGCCAGTGGTTGCAAACGCGGCTGAAGAGCAAGACTTATTTTCTTTAAGTTTTGAAGACTTACTTAATGTTCAAGTCGATATAGCAAGTAAAACCAACGAAACTTTGTCATCAGTCCCTTCTACAATAAGTGTTTTTAGTCGTAAGCAAATTCAAGCATTAGGGGTTGATAACGCCTACGAAGTGATGAATTTTGTGCCTGGTATGCAATCAACTCGAGGTGATTGGGTAGGGGCGGTGCCTAAAGATCATGCTCGGGGCGTTTATCTAGATAGCGGTAATGTTTTGGTGATGATAAATGGTGAGCGAGTTAATGAATCATCATTTGGTAAGGCTTCTGTTTACATGCCTTATATTCCTATTGAAATCATTGAAAAAATAGAGTTTATTCGCGGTCCAGGCTCGGCTCTGTATGGCAGTAATGCGTTTTTAGGGGTGATGAATATTGTTACCTCTAAAGAGCGAAATACACTGCAACTTGTGCTTGGCAATAATGCTCGCTACGGGGCAACAGGGCAGTTCAATACCTCTTTAAGTGATGATACATCACTCTTTGCGAGTTTTTCGTATGATCAAAAAGACGGCGAAAGCTACCCGCAAGGAGTAAAAGATCCTCTTGAGGCGCTTTACCTAGAAGCAGGTGTTGATTACAAAAAGCTGCAATTACGTGCTCGTTACAACGAAACCTCTCTTGATGAATTTTTAAACCTTGCCGGCTATTCAACGCAAAATCAACACACCAGTGATAACACCTTTGTTGGCGTTAAATATAACTGGATTGATAACGATAAGTTAAAGCTAGATTCTAGTTACTCATTCACAAAGCATAATATTTCAAGTGCAGGGTTAATCGCTACATTTGACGATATACCAGACTTTCTCGTTGGCCCTGCGTGGCAAACAACTGACAGTAAATTCGAAACTGAGCTAAGTTATCAATTCGATAACCAATGGCAGCTTGCTGCGGGAATTGAATACTCAGAAGCTAAGCAAACTGAAGCAGGAGTTCGCACGTCTTATTATGATTTCGATTCAGAACAAATAATTATCGACCCTGCCTTTGAACAGCAAGGGATCGTGTCTGTGATGGACTTTCCTGAGTTTTCGTCACTTAAGTTTACATTCGAAACCTTGAGTGCTTATGGACAGCTAAAAATACCATACTCAGATGCACTTACTTTATTTATTGGCGCACGCTATGACGATGTGAATGACATCGACAGTAAACTTTCTCCACGTCTTGCGGGTGTCTATAAAATAAATTCAGAACATACTGTTAAGCTGCAATATGGTGAATCGTTTAGAACACCGGTTACCAATGAGCTTTTTTCAAATGATGATGTGACAATTGGTAACCCATCGCTTCGCTCTGAGTCGATAAAAACCACTGAACTTGTTTGGCATTATAAAACCTCAGAGTTACAAGCTAATGCAGTGCTTTTTTATAATGAACTTAATGATTTTATAAATATTGAGCCAACATTATCAGATGATGCATTGTTTACCTTTACAAACTCATTCAACACCCAAAACAGTGGTATCGAGCTTGATAGCACTTGGCAATCAAGTAAAAATTTTTCGATTACAGGCACTTATACGCAATACTTTGAAGATCCCATCAATGCGAGCTTTAAGCGCTTTGCAAGCATAATCAGTAGTTATAACTTATCTGATTCATGGCAGGTGAGCTTAAACTTATTGTGGCGCGATACAGTTGAAGTAAGCTCAGAGACAGGTGCTCACTTTAAACAATCTGCTTACAGCTTATTGGGTGGCAGTTTAAAATGGCAGTTAAACAACAACAGCCAACTAATGCTAAAAGCAGAAAATTTGTTAGGAAAAAAATACAACGCATTTGATCCTCGCATTGACGATGGCGCAGTCGCTGGTACAACTGAGGAATTATCGTTACACTACCAATTCAATTTCTAGTTGTCCTGTTCGTAAGGTTTGAATGTCGTCATTAAGTAAAAAATTTATTGCAGCAGGTGTATTGCTAATAATGCTGTTAATATTAGTTTTTTATCTCGGTAGAAGCCATGATTACGAACAAGCTCAGCATCAAAGTCAAACACAAGCTACTCAGCTAAGCCATTATATCGCCAGTGAATTAGCACGATTTAAAACCATTCCTAGCTTAGTAAGTGCCAATGATTTGGTAAAATCATTTATTGTCGAAAAAGGTGCTGGTGGAGATGCGGTCAATGATTATCTTGAAGATATTCAACGAGCGAGTGGGGCTTCAGATGTTTACGTAATGGATTTGTCAGGCACTGTTTTAGCAAGTAGTAACTGGCAAGTTGACTATACTTTCTTAGGAAGTAATTTTGCTTTTCGGCCGTATTTTTATTTAGCCAAACAAGGTGAAAAAGTTGCTTATTTTGCTTTGGGTATGCGCTCTAGTGAGCGAGGCTTTTATTTTTCTGAGCCGTTATTTTATCAAGGCGAGGTGGTTGCGGTAGTGGCACTAAAAGTTAATGCCAAAAAATTTGAACAAGACCGCCAGCTACTCAATGCATCAGACACTTCACATTTCTACATTGCTCTTGAAGACAACGTTATTGTTATGTCTGATGTAGCTGATTGGCGTTTAAAGTCACTTAAGCCCCTTGATAATCAACAAATGGCTGCATTAGTTAAATCGCGCCGATATCTGTCACATAAACCCACTTTACTGCCCTATACCCATAAACCTCTAAATGAACAAACCATACTGCAAAAAGTTTTATTAAACGGTAAGCAATCGCGCTTTATTAGTGCTGTTGAAAGCATTGAAATCATTAACGCCAAAGCGAGTGTGTTGGTGGATGTGACGAATGTCGAGCTTGCACAAATCCCTAGGCTTCTTTGGTTTAGTGTGTTTTATGCTATTGCGGTAGTACTTATTCATACGGCAATGGTACGTTTTGCTGGTTATAAAAAGCTATTGTTTTCTAGGCACAGTCTTGAGCAAGAGGTTATAGAACGTACTCAGGCTCTTGAAAAGGCTCAAAAAGCGCTGATCCAAACAGCTAAACTTGCGACTATTGGTCAGTTAAGTGCTGGCATTAACCATGAAATCAATCAGCCATTAAGTGCCATGAATACCTACTTAGTGAGTGCAAAAAGGTTACTTATCAAAGGAAATATTGAGCAAGCCAGCGAAAATTTAGTTTTGGTGCAGTCGTTAATAGAGCGTGTACACAAAATTGTTGCACAGCTAAAGCATTTTAGTAAACCGGCACAAACTCAACTGAGACAGCAAAGCTTAGCGAGTATGTTAAAAAATGCCTTAATGATTGCAAGCGCACAGTTAAAGCAAGATGATATCGAAGTTAAAGCTGCAGATATTGATGCAAACATAACAGTATGGGTCGACAGCGTTAAGTTTGAGCAAGTCTTGGTTAACGTGATCACTAATGCCAGCCAAGCAATGAGTGAATCTGACAAACGCGAACTGAGCTTTGAGCTTGAACTGTTTGACGACCGAGTAAAGCTATCAATTCTCGATACTGGCCCGGGTATTGATCAACATGCATTAGGTAATATCTTTGAGCCATTTTATAGCACTAAAACCAGCAATGGTTTAGGCCTGGGCTTGTCTATTTCAAGGCAAATAATCGACTCATTTAATGGCCGCCTAACGGCCCATAACCGCCCTAAGGGCGGAGCACAATTTATTATAACTTTACAAACTAACAAGGAAACATCATGAGTGAAGTTGCAGCGACCTGTGATCAGGTAATCGTTATCGATGACGAAGCGGTGATCCGTGATTCATTGAAGCAGCTCCTTGAGATTGAAGGTTATCAAGTTCAGTGTTTTAGTGAGCCTACAGCGGCACTTTCAAAATTAAGTCGTCGCTTCGAAGGTATTGTACTAAGCGACATAAACATGCCAAAAATGGATGGCTTGGCATTTTTAGAGCAAGTTAAAGCCTTTGATAGCGAGCTACCGGTTATTTTTCTTACCGGCTTTGCTGATGTATCTGTGGCCGTTAAAGCCATGCAGCTTGGTGCTTATGATCTATTTGAAAAGCCGCTAACTGAGCAGTTATTAGATTGTATTGCTCGTGCTTCAGAAAAACGTGCGTTAGTAATGGAAAACCGCGCCTTAAAAATTGCTGTTGAAAAAACGTCTGCGCCCGGTGTGCGTATTTTGGGTGAAACCGAACAAATGCAACAAATGATGCATTTACTTAATGCGGTAATCGATACGCCAGCAGATGTGCTAATAGAAGGTGAAACTGGTACAGGTAAAGAGTTAGTTGCTCGCTATTTACACGATCAAAGTAATCGTTCAGCGGCTAATTTTGTTGCTATAAACTGCGGCGCAATACCTGAGCAACTTATTGAAAGTGAGCTTTTTGGTGCAGCCAGTGGTGCATACACAGGGGCGACACAATCTCGCCAAGGTAAGTTTGAATTTGCCAAAGGCGGCACTGTCTTTTTAGATGAAATAGAGTCTACGCCTGCGAGTTTACAAGTAAAGTTGTTGAGGGTGCTTGAAGAGCGCAAAGTAACCCCTGTAGGCGATAACCACGCCATTGATTTAGATGTACGTATAGTTGCTGCTACCAAAGTAGACTTAATGACACTAGTCGAAGCAGGGGAGTTTAGAGCCGATTTATATTACCGCCTAAATTTAGTAAAAGTGAGTATTCCGGCATTACGTGATAGAAAAGCTGATATTCCACTGCTTTTTAAACACTTCAGCTCGATAGCGGCGACACGTTTTCATAAGCCGCCTGCGCCATTGAGTAGTGAAGCTAAACAACGACTCCTTGCGTATGATTGGCCGGGAAATGTGCGAGAGCTTAGAAATCAGGCTGAACGTGCGGTATTGCTAGGTTCTGATCTGGCTTTTGCTTCTTACAGCGACACAAATAATCAAAATGAACTTGCTCAAGATCTAAGTCTTGCCGAGAAGATTAGCTTCTATGAGCAGTCACTCATCGAAGAAGCGCTAGAGCGAAACAACGGCAGCATAAAAGAGACTATGGCTACATTACAAATTGCCCGTAAAACCCTTTACGACAAGATGACCAAGTACGGTATTAATCGCGAAATGTTCAAAGACTAAGCAACTCTCTCACATTAAACTCTTCACAATGGGTGGAACTGGTGACAGCACACTTTTAAAAATGTGTGGATATCCACCCATAAAAAACAGCCTCTTTTACGTCAACAAAGTTAATTTACTGTTATTTAACAGCTTTTTTGAAATTATCTAAGTTGGCAACCAACTTGCCTTAATAGTTAGGAACAACAATTTGAACCTAATAAGGGGCGCATAATGACAACAATATTCACTCATACAAAAACACGCGTAGCAGCGGCTGTGATTTTAGCGAGCACAACTTGCTCAGCAATGGCAGCAGACTACGCGGTATACGGTAAAGCAGAAGTTCAAATAGCAAACACAGATACAGGCGCTATGCGCTATGTTGATGAAGGTACGCAAATCGAAGCACCTTTTTCGCGCATTGGTATTAAAGGTAGTCACAAATTAACAGAGTCACTTAAAGCAGTATTCAAATACGAAGTACAAGTAAAAGGCTTTGAGCATGATGATACAAATGAGCCATTTTCAGCTCGTAATACTTACTTAGGCCTTGCAGGCGATTTTGGTGAAGTGGTTGTCGGTCGTAACGACACGCGTTTTAAATACTCAGAAGGTAAAGTAGACGGTTTTAACGAAACCCAAGCAGATATTGCACAGCTGATCCCTGGTCAAGACCGTATCGGCGATACCATTACCTACAGCTCAAAAACATACGGTGGCGCATCACTTGCACTAACTTATGCTCCAAAAGATGACAGCAGCAACGATGAAGATGGTTTTGCGGCAACGGTTATTTATGGTGACCGTGCATTAAAATCTAAAGACTACTATGTCGCTATCAGCCATGTTGATGCACTTAACAAGTTGACGGCAAGCCGTGTTGTTGCCGCATGGAAACTTGAAAACCTACAGTTAGCGGGTTTATTCCAGCGCAGTGAATCTACCGACGGTACGAAAGAAGGCAATGGCTATGCACTTAGCGCAAGCTATGCAATCGATAAATGGGTACCTAAGCTGCAATATGTTAAAGACGACTCAAAAATTCGCCATGGTGAAGAAGGTAAACAATGGACAGCAGGTGTTGACTATGTGTTCGATAAACAAACCACTGCTTACTTATTCTATACTGATTTAGATTTAGAACTTGAATCAGATAACAGCGTTGCACTTGGCCTTAAATACAAGTTCTAAGGAGTCGGTATGTCATTAGTAAATCAAACAAAAGATGGCTCACAGCCACGCCCATTAATGATCACAGTGATGTTACTGCTAGGCCCATTAGTGATGTTATTAACTTGCTTAATTGATCCACCAGCGGGTATGAGTGTATCTGCATTACGTACTGCAGGCCTTGCATTTTGGATGGCTTCTTGGTGGGTAAGCGAAGTTGTGCCAATTCCTGCTACGTCTTTATTGCCACTGGTTATATCACCTCTTGCTGGCATTGCAGCAATCAAAGGGGTCGCGTCACCTTATGCACACCCTTTGATCTTTTTATTCTTAGGCGGCTTTTTGATCTCAATCGCGATGGAGCGTTGGGGTTTACACAAGCGTATTGCACTTAATACCATGCTTCGTGCTGGTACTAAGCCAAGCCTACAAATTTTAGCCATGATGTTAGTAACGGCATTTCTATCAATGTGGATGTCAAATACAGCGACTGCTGTGATGATGTTACCGATTGCAATGTCGATTACTATGTTAGTTAAACAGTCTAACCCAGATAATGACCAATTTGGTAAAGCATTGTTATTATCAATTGCCTATGGTGCTAGCATCGGTGGTATCGCAACCTTAATCGGTACGCCACCAAACGCATTAATGGCTGCATACCTATCAGATAGCTACAAGATTGATATTGGCTTTGCTGAGTGGATGAAAGTAGGTGTACCGCTTGCGACAGTTATGCTTATTTTATGCTGGGTGTGGTTAACTAAGTTTGCCTATAAAGTAGATACACAATGTGCAAAAAGTGCAAGCAAAGACACTAAATCTTTATTCTTGTCACAGTTACAAGAGTTAGGAGCTATGCAGCGCGCTGAAAAAGGCGTAGCTGTTGTATTTGCTTTAGCTGCAGTATGCTGGATTTTTAGACCTATGATTGCTGATTTCTCTGGCCTTAAAATTTCTGATACCGGCATAGCGATTGCTGCAGCATTGATGTTATTTGTGTTACCAGCAAATAAAGGCGATGGTGAGCGAATCCTTGATTGGGAAAGTGCAGCTAAAGTGCCGTGGGGCGTGTTGCTACTATTCGGTGGCGGTTTAACACTAGCTGCACAAATCAAGTCGTCTGGCCTTGCTGAATATATTGCCCATATGATCGAGGGCGCAAGCGCTATTCCGTTAGTTTTAAGTGTTCTAGCGGTAACGGCTCTTATTACATTCTTAACAGAAATAACCAGTAACACAGCCACAGCTGCAGGTTTCTTACCACTATTAGGCCCAGTTGCTGAGTCAGTATTTGGTACACCGCTTGTATGGGTCATTCCTGCTGCAATTGCATGTAGCTGTGCGTTTATGATGCCAGTCGCGACACCACCAAACGCGATTGTGTTTGGATCAGGGCAAATTCAAATGCGCGATATGATCCGTTCTGGGTTCGCACTTAACTTAATAGCTATTGCCATGATCACCTTAGTAACAATGACTGTAGCAGCGAGTGTATTTGCTTTTTAAATGTAAAAATTAATGAATACAGAACAATAGTTTCAACTCTTACCAACCACTCACAGCGCTCTTTATGGGCGCTGTTTTTATTTGCTCTCGATTTTATTCATCGTTATAGTTGTTTAAACCTTTTTGATGAGTACTCGTTTTGGTCGATCTAGATTCACAATTACAAGAACAATATTATCAGCTGAACGATGCATTTTTAGCTGAACCTTACTTACCAATAGATATTAGAATAAAGCTTCTAAAACGCGTCAAAGTTGCGCTTATTGAGAACGAGCAGGCTTTAGTGAATGCTTCAAGTAAAGATTTTGGATACCGTACAGCCTTCGATACTGTACTAGGCGATATTTTCCCAACAGTTAAAACAATCAGTGATGTGATTAAGCGTTTACCAAAGTGGGCAAAAAATGAATCTCGTGGTGTTGGACTTAGTTTATGGCCTTCGTCTGCACATATCAGTTATCAGCCGAAAGGGGTTGTAGGCATCATTGCCCCATGGAATTATCCAATTCAACTTGCGTTAGTTCCTGCCATAACCGCATTAGCCGCAGGCAATCGCGTAATGCTAAAGTTAAGCGAATATACACCTCACACTAACGCAGTTATAAAAACGATTTTGGCTGATGAATTGAAAGAGCATTGTATCGTGATTGAAGGCGAAGCAGAACTTGCTGCAAAATTTTGCCAACTTCCTTTTGCTCATATGCTGTTTACTGGTTCAACCGCTGTCGGCCGTAAAGTAATGCAAAGTGCTAGTAAAAACCTTACCCCAGTGACGTTAGAGCTAGGTGGTAAGTCGCCAGTAATTGTTCTTGATGATGCAAATATCAAAGAAGCAGCGAAAACAATTTTATTTGGTAAATTGAACAATGCAGGGCAAATTTGTGTTGCTCCTGATTACGTATTTGTTCCAAAGCGCCTTGAACATCAGTTGGTAATGCAGCTTTGTGATATTTACCGAAAACATTTTAAACAAGGTGTTGAAGGTAAAAATCTGACTTCAATTATCTCCGAGAGTCAATACCAGCGATTAGCTGCTTATTTAGTTGATGCAAAAGACAAAGGCGCGCAAGTATTTGAGCCGATAGAAGGTCATCAAGTTGATGAACTAAAACACCGTATGGGCTTGCATATTTTAACGCAAGTGAATGATGATATGCGCGTCATGCAAGACGAGATCTTTGGCCCTTTACTGCCCATTATCGGTTATGAGTCATTGCAGCAGGTGATTGATACGATCAATGGTGACTCATTACCTCTTGCTTTGTATATTTTGGGGCACGATAAAGAGAAAATCAGTAAATTAAGCACATCAATCAGAAGTGGTACATTAGCAATTAATGATGTATTGATGCAGGTAACAGCAGATCAGCTACCGTTTGGTGGTATTGGTGAGTCAGGGATGGGGCACTATCATGGCATTGAAGGTTTTAAAACCTTTAGCCATGCACGAAATACCTTGGTATCCGGTAAGTTTAACCCTCGCACTAGCTTATTGCTAAAACAAAATAAATTGCTGATCAAACTATTAAAATGGTTGTACTTGCGCCCTTAAGCGCAAGTACGAAGTTTATTTATAGACGCCCGTCAGGTGCGTATAAACCAGCCTGTATTTTTGCATAAATGGCATCTGCTTTTTCTTTAGCAGCTTCAATTTCTGCAGGCATCATACTTCGCTCATCAAGCTTACGGCTATGGCTTGCATCCATGTTGCCGTTGTATTCAGCAATGGTATTCCAAATGTATGATTTTTCGAGATTTTTAGGAACTCCTAACCCTTCGTAATACATTAAAGCCATGTTGAATTGCGCAAGAGTAAAGTTATTTGCAGCCGCCTTTTGGTACCAACTAAGCGCGGTACGGTAATCTTGAATTACCCCTTCGCCATTGGCATACATAACCCCTAAATTAAACTGTGCCGCTGGATGGTTTTTTTGTGACGCCATTTCATACAATGAAATGGCTTTTTCTTTATCAAGTTTGACACCTTTACCTTCTTGATAAAGTACACCCAATGCGAACATTGAATCAGCATGCACTTTTTTTACTGCTTTTTCGTACAACTCTGCTGCTTTACGATAGTCTCGTTGCACACCAAAGCCACCTTCGTACATTTTAGCAAGCTCATACATTGCAGGAGCATAACCTCTGTCTGCAAGGTAATTAAATTCATGAAGCGCTTCTTCAAAACGGCCTTCATTCGCCGCTAATTGGGCATCTTCAAGACTGGCATTTGCTAAAGGTGACAAGATTAACATGCTAGCGAGCAATAGTGATTTAAAATTAGGCTTGATCATAGTCTGCCTCCAAATGTGTGTTAGGTATCAATAACAAAGCATTGAGCTATTGATAAAATGCCTTGCCAAACAGCCTCAGAGCAAAACATCACTTTTAGTTTAGCCCCAGCAGCTGCAAATGCCCAATTTATAGACAGCGGCAAGCTTTGCAATTAACAAGTAGGCTTAAGATACAGATTTTCCAGAAAAATTAAAGAAATAAAAAAAGCCCTTAGCGGGCTTTTTCGTGTCATATCTACCGTCACCGATATGAGCAATGTAGCAAGTAAAGTGTAACGTTTTATGTCTATGTTTGGGTCGAGGAAACAGATGACAATCAAGAGTTACATCTTGAACTAACTTGGTAAAACAGCATCAAAACCTTTAACAGTATGATGTTGCTGTGAGAATAGTCTAGTGAACCAAGTTGTTGATAACGATTATTACTTAGGTTTAACCGTTCGTCAATACTCAAATGATAATTAATTTCATTTAATTTGGTTGCTGAATTTTTGTTCTTAGTGGTAAGTTTACTTTGTTTTGAAATAGGATTTGAAAAAACTACAATGAAAAAGCTATCAAAGTATCTAATAGTATTTAGTTTATTGTTTACAGCAGCAGGGTGTTCTCCGAGCTTTACTTACAATAATTTAGGTTGGTTATCAGGTTTTTGGATTGATGATTATGTTGACCTTAACAGTGACCAAGCTGATAAATTTGAGCATATTGTTAAAACCAGCCGAGATTGGCATCGAGAAACACAACTCCCCTTATATAAACGCGACCTTGAAAATTTAAAGACCATGTTAGATAAGCAAGTTGACCATAACGAGCTTAAAGCACACTTTGTACAAGCGAAGCAGCACTGGCAAACATTGATTAATAAAATTGAGCCTGAACTTATCGCTTTAGCGAATTCACTTTCTTATAAGCAGCGCGTAGAGTTTGTTGCTGCACTGCAAGAAAACATTAATGATGAGTACAAAGAGCACGAAGAAAAATCACCTGAGCAACATAAAAAAGAACGTTTAGAAGAAAACCTTGAAAATTATAAAGAGTGGTTCGGTAGCAAACTCACTGCACAGCAAAAAACACTCATAGAGAGCTCATCAAATTCTAGAGTCAGTACATTTTTAATGTGGATGCAGTACAAACAAAAGCGTTTAGATGCATTAAAAACGTTATTTATGCAAAAGCAAAAACCAACAGACTTTGATAGCCAGTTGGCTGTCATCATTAATAATCGCTTAGCTTTTATGAGCGATGAGTTAATTGCAGCCGATGATAAAAATCTCGATAACTACGTTAATTTATTAGTGGAACTAAAACCTACATTAACCGATAAACAGCGTCGTAACGTTCGCGATGAGTTTGATGAGTTAATCGAAGAGGTAAGTGACTTGATTGATGATTAATGGGCTAGGTGTATTTGCACGTGATATGAAATTGATGGCAGCTAGCAGCTTATGTTTTTAAAATAAAAGTTAGAAAGTATCAGTTTTTCAGGGTTTTATGTTAATAAACGTAGTTTAATGAGGGTTTGCTTAATAATTTGTTCCTAATTTTTTAATTTGGAGTTAAAATCTAGTCACTATAATAATAACGAGAAACTGAATGGATATTGGTGCGCTAAGAGGCACTCAAGCTTTACGTAATAACGTTCTTAAATGGATGGGCTTTTGTCTAGGTGTTTTAGCGGGCGTGTTCGCGGTTTTTAATTTATTTATAAATGACTTTGTTGTTCTAGGTGCGTTAGAAGTCGTTTTTGCTTCGTTTTGTTTTTATATCTTTTTCTATACCCGAAAACGTAATGCTCAGCTTTGGCAATCACTTACTCTGTGTTTGTTTTTAAGTTTACTCATTACATTAGGTACTTACTTAAGCAGTATTAAGAGTTTACTTTTTATCTGGACATGTTCATTGCCTGTATTGTTCTATCTACTACTTGGTAAGCAATATGGGCAAGTGTTGTCTTTGATGGTTGCACTATTACAAGCACTGATTTTATTTAGTAAAACAAGTCTAGAGCCTCTGAACAGCATTAATTTTTTACTCAATTTTTCATTTACATATATCTGTATTTGGGCAGTATCTCACACCTTTGAAAATAGTCGTGCTGAATATGGACAGCGACTTGAAAACTTAGCCTTGCTCGACCCTTTGACTGGCGCGGGTAACCGCTTAGCGATGACTCATTATTTTGAAGTTGAATTAAAAAACAAAAATGGCTTGTTTATCTTAATGCTCGACCTTGATTATTTTAAGAATATTAATGATCAGTATGGCCATGATGTTGGCGATCGCATTTTGATTGAAGTAACCAGTTTCTTTAGGCAACGCATTAGTAAAGGCTATGTATTTCGTATTGGCGGTGAGGAGTTTGCTATCTTCTTACCCAGTAGCGACCCAAGAAGTGCTTATGAATTTGCTGATATGCTGCGCGAGCACTTATCAACCACTATCCACAATATTGATGAGCAAGTAATTAATCTGACTATTAGTATTGGTGTTGCTTGCTACATGCCAAATCAAACCCTGAAAAACTTTATTAAACGTGCTGACGATGCGCTATACCAAGCAAAGCAGCAAGGACGAAATAAAGTTGTAACAGCTTATGAGTTGAGCCAAGAGTCAATTGAGCATAATAAAGCGAGTTAGCGTTTATAAATTTAGCTTTTGTACATGGTGTCGAAATCAGGGATGTTTGCCTCCCAAATAGGAATATCTTTGCCTATGTATTCACGCATAGCATCAAAGAATAAACGCGTTCTTACTGGTAAGTCTCTGTGTGGGTAAACTGCATACACCGCGCTGTAATCGAGTAATTCCATATCGGTTAAAATGGGCACGAGATCGCCACGCTTAACTTCATCGTCAAGAATAAATGCCGGCGCCAAAACATACGCATTGCCTGAAATAGCTTTCATTAAAAGTACTTCTGCATCATTCGCACGAAAGACGCTTTTAATATTTTGCTCAATAATATCGCCATCGGCATTACGATAACGAATTCCGCTGATGCGTTTACTTGGGCTTGAATAGCTAGCGGCAGGTAGCTCTTTTAAATCTTCAACCTGTTTTGGCATACCGTAAGTTTCAATAAACTCAGGTGAGGCCAGCAATAACATACGGTTGCGGGCAATTTTACGGGCAATAAATGACGAGTCTTTTGGTTCGCCAACACGAAACGCTAAATCATAGCCTTCTGATACTAAATCAATCAGCCTGTCGTCTAAACGAAGTTCCACCTCAACTTGCGGAAAGCGTTTTTGAAAGTCGTTAATGACTGGTTGAATATAGCGTTTACCAATAATACTTGATGAGGTAATTTTTAACGTACCACGGGGTTCTTGGTGGTAATTCTCTGCAAGTCTTACGGTATCTGATAACAAATCTCTCAGTTCAGCTGCTTTTTTTACCATTTCAGCACCAGCGGCAGTCAACGAAAAAGAACGTGTAGTACGATTTAGTAAACGCACACCTAATTCATCTTCGAGGCGGCTAATTTGTTTTGAAATAACTGAGCGATCTATATTTCTAGATTCGGCGGCTTTGGCAAATGAGCCTCGTTCAATTACTTCAAGCAACATTAATAAGCGGCTGGTGGTATCCATAGCAGTTCCTTAAATTCTATTGGTGCAATTCTGGCATTAATGAATTTAAAAATCTATCATTTTTATCCACTAATTAGTTGCGTAACATTGTCTCCTATCTAAATACAGGAGAGTCGTTATGAACAAATCTATTCTTGCAGTGGCAGTAACCATTGCGAGCTTAACGTTGGCAGGATGTGGTAGCGAAGCTAGCCAATCAGCGCAACAGCAACAATTACAACCTATCGATGTAGCGCAAGTACTTGTAAAGCCAGTACAAAATTGGCACACCTACACAACGCGTTTAGAGGCACCGCAAGAGGTTGCACTTATGCCGCGTGTTTCAGGTGTGATCGATAAAATTAACTTTAAAGAAGGTGACAGTGTTAAAGAAGGTGATTTGCTTTTCACCCTTGATGCACGCCCTTTTGCAGCAGTAGTCGATAGCTTAAAAGCGCAGATAGAGAGCGCCAAGGCCGCATTAGAGCAGGCTAAAAGTGAAGCAAAACGTGCAGAGCGCTTAACTGAGCGTAAAGCAATTTCAACGGAGCAAGCGGAGTCTCGTAAATCAACGCTAAGACAACGCGAAGCGCAATTGCTAGCGCTACAGGCTGAACTTACGGCCGCAGAGCTTGATTTAGAATTTACTCAAGTGCGTTCACCCATTGATGGCGTTGTATCGCGTGCGAATATTACCAAAGGTAATAACGTGCTTGCTGGTCAAAGCGTGTTAACAAGCATTGTTTCAAACCAGCATATGTATGCTTATTTTGATATTGATGAGCGTACATGGAATCAATCGTTTACTGATGTGACAGCGCAAAGTGAACAAGCGGTTGTGATGCAAAAAGTGGGTCAAACCAGCTTTAACTACAATGGCAAAATCAACTTCATTGATAACCAAATTAATGAAACTACCGGCACTCTTCGTGTGCGTGCGGTGTTCGAAAACGATGAACAACAATTACGTGCGGGCTCATTTGCACGTATTAAGCTTGCTGCCAATAAAGTAAGTGAAAAAGTCATTGTGCCTGAGCGTGCAATTGGGACTGATTTAAAGAATCGCTTTGTACTCACTGTGGGTGAAGGCAATGTTCTTGAATACAAACTAGTAACGGTGGGTGAGCGTTACGGCAGTTTACGTGCGATTACATCAGGACTAAACGAAAACGATGTGATTGCTGTGAATGGCCCGGCGCGTGTTGGCCCTGGTATGCCTATTTCACCAAACACAGTCACAATCAATAGCGACGGAATTGCATTTACTCTTTCAAATAATCACTCAGATTTGGTTGCTAAACAGTAGGTCAAAATGAAATTTTCACACTTTTTTATCCAGCGACCCATCTTCGCAGCGATGCTGTCGCTTATATTTCTCATTGCAGGGGCAATTTCGCTATTTCAATTGCCAGTGAGTGAGTACCCTGAGGTTGTAACGCCAACGGTTGTAGTAACAGCAAATTACCCAGGTGCTAACCCAACGGTGATTGCCGAAACAGTTGCGACGCCACTTGAGCAAGAAATCAATGGTACTGAAAACATGTTGTATATGTTTTCGCAAGCAACCAGTGATGGCCGCATGACTTTAACAGTTACTTTTGCATTAGGCACTGATTTAGACCGTGCACAAGTTCAAGTGCAAAA
The DNA here is from genome assembly GCF_005887195.1 of Pseudoalteromonas sp. S1650. NCBI lineage: Bacteria > Pseudomonadati > Pseudomonadota > Gammaproteobacteria > Alteromonadales > Pseudoalteromonadaceae > Pseudoalteromonas > Pseudoalteromonas sp. S1650. Next base: position 31,779 of record NZ_PNDF01000007.1, read on the forward strand.
CCGTGTAAATAGTGCACTACCACGCTTACCACAAGAAGTTCAGCGTTTAGGTGTTGTAGCCGAAAAATCATCACCTGATCTAACCATGGTGGTGCATTTGTACTCGCCTGAAAAAACGCATGATACGACCTACTTAGCGAACTATGCTGATTTGTATATCAAAGATCAAATTGCGCGCTTAGGCGGTGTGGGTGATGTGCAAATGTTTGGTGGTGGTCAATATTCAATGCGTGTTTGGCTTAACCCTGATGCACTCTCTGCTCGCGATTTAACAGCAATGGACGTAGTAAATGCATTACGCGCTCAGAACCAACAGGTTGCTGCGGGTAGTTTAGGTGCGCAACCTACCTCGAAAAGTAATCAATTTCAAATTCTGATGAATGTAAAAGGGCGCTTAAGCTCACAAGAAGAATTTGAAAATGTGATCATCAAAGTAGGTGAGCAAGGTCAGCTTACACGCCTAAGTGATGTAGCACGCCTTGAATTAGGCCAAAACACCTATGCATTAAGAGCGATGTTAGATGGTCAACCTGCACTTGCAATGCCGATTTTCCAGCGCCCAGGTTCAAATGCGATTGAGCTTTCTGATCAAGTGCGTGAAACCATGAAAGTATTATCAAAAGACTTTCCGGCAGGTGTTGAATACGACATTGTTTATGACCCAACTGTATTCGTACGCGGTTCAATTGATGCTGTTATTAAAACGCTACTAGAAGCAATTGCATTAGTTGTAATCGTTGTTGTGGTGTTCTTACAAACTTGGCGTGCATCAGTAATCCCACTGATTGCAGTACCGGTATCTTTGATTGGTACGTTTGCGGTTATGCAATGGTTGGGGGTTTCGATTAATACCTTATCGCTATTCGGTTTGGTTCTTGCCATTGGTATTGTTGTTGATGATGCCATTGTTGTGGTTGAGAACGTTGAGCGTAATATCGAGCAGGGTTTATCACCACTTGAAGCAACCCGTGTTGCAATGACAGAAGTAACAGGACCAATTATCGCCATTGCACTTGTATTGTGTGCGGTATTTATTCCTACGGCATTTATTACGGGGTTATCTGGTCAATTTTACAAGCAATTTGCTTTAACCATTACTATTTCGACGGTTATCTCAGCGTTTAACTCGTTAACACTATCGCCTGCGTTATCGGCGTTACTATTAAAAGGTCATGATGCAAAACCAGATCGTTTAACTAAGCTATTAAACCGTGTATTTGGTAACTGGTTATTTAAACCTTTTAACCGCTTATTTGATAAAGGCGCCAATGGCTACGAAAAGCTGGTACAAAAGCTAATTCGTATGAGTGTGATTGTATTAGTTGCTTATGTTGCACTTGTTGGTGGCACAGTAAAATTGTTTGACGCAGTACCAGGTGGTTTTATCCCACAGCAAGATAAGCAATATTTAGTGGCTGTTGCACAGTTGCCTGATGCGGCAAGTTTAGACAGAACTCAAGAAGTCGTGCAAGAAATGGAAAAAATTGCATTACAAGTACCGGGTGTTGCTAACACAGTATCGTTTCCTGGTTTATCGGTGAATGGTTTCACAAATAGCCCTAATAGCGGCATTGTATTTACACCGCTTGCCCCTTTTGAAGAGCGTCAAGATCCGAGTATGTCGGCAATGGCGATTGCGGCTCAGTTAAATCAAAAGTTTGCCAGTATTGATGAAGCATTTGTTGCGGTATTCCCGCCACCGCCAATTCAAGGTTTAGGTACAACGGGTGGCTTTAAACTGCAAATTGAAGACCGTGCAAACAAAGGCTTTGAAGCACTCTTTAACAGCTTACAAGCAACTATTGCGAAAGCGCAGCAAGACCCTGCATTAATGGGACTTTATTCAAGCTTTAGAATTCAAGTACCGCAAATGGATATCGACATTGACCGTGAGCAAGCGCTGATCCAAGGTATCCCACTTGATGAAGTATTTAATGCCTTACAAGTGTACTTAGGTTCTGTGTATGTGAATGACTTTAACTTGTTTGGTCGTACATATCAGGTTAATGCGCAAGCTGATGCTGACTACCGCCAAGATCCTGAGCAAATCTTGAATCTTAAAGTACGTAACCGCATGGGTGAAATGGTGCCATTAGGCTCTGTATTAACGGTCACACCAACAACAGGCCCAGATCGTGTAATGCACTACAATGGTTACCCTACAGCTGAATTAAATGGTAGCCCAGCACCAGGTTATAGCTCTGATCAAGCGCAACATGCGATTGAAGCAATCCTTGCCGATACATTACCAAATGGTATTGAGTTTGAGTGGACAGAAGTAACTTATCAGCAAATATTAGCGGGTAATACCATGGTGTATGTTTTCCCACTTGTTGTATTGCTTGTGTTTATGGTACTTGCAGCGCAATACGAGAGCTTAAGATTACCACTGGCTATTATTCTGATTGTACCTATGACGATTTTCTCCGCCTTATTAGGTGTGTGGTTTGTTGGTGATGACAACAACATCTTTACGCAAATCGCATTAATCGTACTGGTTGCACTGGCAAGTAAAAATGCCATCTTGATGGTAGAGTTTGCACGAGATCAGCATAAAACGGGGTTGTCTCACCTTGAAGCCATTATTAAAGCGTGTCGCTTACGACTTCGCCCAATTTTAATGACATCAATTGCCTTTACGGCAGGCGTTGTACCTCTTGTTTTAGCCACAGGTGCAGGTGCAGAGATGCGTCATGCCATGGGTAACGCAGTGTTCTCAGGCATGATTGGTGTAACTGTGTTTGGCTTATTGTTCACCCCGGTGTTTTATATGTTAGTCACTAAAAAATCGCAGAAGGAGCAACACGATGCATAAGCCTCTTCATGTAATCTTTAAACACGGCAAACTAGTCAGTGCGATGCTGTTAGCTGGAGCACTGGCTGGCTGCGCACAAAGCGTCGATATGCAAGAGCAGCAAGTGAGCTTGACACAATTTGTAAGCGATACACAAATTGGTGAACAAAACGAAGGTGCGAGCGAAAATAATTGGTGGCGTCGTTTAGATTCAGAGCAGTTAAACAATTTAGTGACTGATGCATTAGCAATGAATCACGACCTAAAAACCAGTCAACTTCAACTTGATGCAGCCATTGCCCGTTTAGGTGCAGCCCGCGCGGATTATTATCCGCAGGGCAGCCTAAGCGTAGGCGCAGAGCGCAGCAGCTTAGATGGCGCAATTACGCGCCAATCAAACGCAGGTGTGAACGTAAATTGGCAGCTTGATTTGTTTGGTCGTATTACTGCGCTTGTCGATGCTGCTAATGCGGGTGCACTAAACCAAGCGGAGCAGCTAAGAGCATTACAGGTTGAAGTGGTTTCTGCCGTGGTGCAAGGCTATGTCAGCTATCAAGGTAATGTACAAAAGCAAGCGATTATTGAAATGCAAATCGAGGCGCTCGAGCAAAGTATTGATGTGCTTAAAGCGCGAGTTGAAGAAGGGGTTGCGAATGAGCTTGATCTTAACCGTACTCTTGCGCAGTTAAAGCAGCAACAAGCGCTTATTCCTGAGCTTAGTTACTTGCAATATCGCGACCTCGCAACCCTTGCGGTGCTAACAGGGCGACTTGCCAGTGACATAACTTTGATAGAAGAGCCTGAGTTACTCAGTCACGAATTTAGTGTGTCGTTTAATAAAGCCAGTGAAGCAATGGCACTGAGACCAGATATCACCAGTGCTTTATACCAGTTTAGTCAGGCTTATTCGCTAAGTGTTGCCGCCTCAAAAGCATTACTGCCAGATATTAGTTTGGCCGGGTTTGCAGGTGTGGTGAGTTTAACCAGCAATGGCTTAGAAGATACTGTGCAACAATGGCAAGTAACCCCAAAAGTTGAATGGTCATTACTCAGCTATCCTGCATTATTAGCTCAGCGTGATGCACAGCAATTTTTAAGTGAAGCTGCTTACAGTGACTATCAAAGTAAAGTACTAAAAGCCATTAGCGATAGTGAACTTACTTTACAAAGGCTAGTCAAACAGCAGCAACAGTTAAGTTATGCTGATCAGCGTTTTAATTATGCCAATAAAGCATTTGGTCAAGCTCAAGCAATGTATCAAGAAGGACAAATTCCTTACTTAGAGTTGTTAGATGCGAGACAGGATGTTTTAATAGCGCAAGAGAACGCTGTTGATTCAACAATTGCTTCATTACAGGCCAAAGTAAGTGCTTATCAAGCATTTAATGGTCGTTGGAGCTTTGAACTAAACAACCTTTAACCCAGAGTATTCAATGTCACATATTCAACAAACTACAGAACTTCCGTCAACAATGCGCGCGCTTGCACTGATTGAGCCGAATGACGCCATAGCGTTATCTGAACTTTCTGTGCCAGTACCGAGCCCTGAAGGCAATGAGCTTTTGGTTAAAGTTGAATATGTAGGCTTAAATCATGGTGATGCCAACTTTGCAAAACAAGGTTTTTGTAAATGGCATTACCCCCATGTATTAGGTCATGATGCTGTTGGCGTGGTTGTTCAGGCAAATAAAGGTGTATTCCCAGGTGTGGGCGCGCGCGTTGTATGGCACGCCAGCCTTGGCGACCAAGGTGTGTTATCTGAATACACAACGGTGCCAAACTATGCGGTATCGGTTGTACCAGATAACGTTTCACCGGCAGATGCTGCAACCTTACCTTGTTCAGGTATGACGGCATTAATTGCCCTTGATAAGTTGCAACTAAGCGAAGGGGATTCACTGTTTATTGACGCAGGGGCAGGCGGCGTTGGTCAATTTGCTATTCAATTTGCTAAGCAACGTGGTGCAACTGTATTTACCACTGCCAGTAAACACAATCATAAGTTACTTAAGCAATTAGGTGCTGATGTGGTGTTTGATTACAAAGACCCTAAACTTGAAGATAAAATTCGCCGTGAATTAGGCCCGCAAGGCTTTGACGCGGTGCTTGATTGTATTGGTGGCGATACCACCATTCGTAACGTTGAGCTAATGCGCTTTTGTGGCCGTATTGCCTGTTTAAATGAATTACCTAAATTTGAACAAGAACTTATGTTTAGGCGCGCACCAAATATTGGCATTGTATCCTTAGGCGGAGCGTGGCTTGCAAATAGCTTATGTGCGCAGCAAAAGCTGAGCTTTATGGGTAACTTATTACTCGATAATGCAGCCCGTGGCGAGATCAAATTACCGCAAATTCATGCCGTTGATTTTACCGCAGAGGCTGTTTCAGCAGCTTTAAATAAACAACTTGCTGGTGGCTTTACCGGTAAACAAGTCGTACAAGTAAGCGGTTAATTTTGCAAACTCACTGCCCAGTCATCTTGTTTGATGGTCAGTGCAATCTGTGCCATTTTTGTGTGCGGTTTATTGTTCACTTTGATAAGCAAATCACCTTTAAGTTATGCCCCATGCAAAGCGATAAAGGTGAGCGTTTATTAATGGCTCACAAAGTTAAAGATCCACTTTCCTCAATGTTAGTGATTGATAAAAACCAGCTATATAAACAAAGTGACGCTGTGTTATATATCGCAACTCAATTAGGTTTTCCATTCTCTTTAGCTAACGTGTTCAAGCTACTGCCAAAAGGTTTTCGCGATCGTATGTATGATTGGCTTGGCCGCCATCGTTATCGGTTTTTTGGCAAGCAAACACAGTGTAAGTTACTGACCGAAGAACAAAAGCAGCATTTTTTATAAACATTTAAAGCAAAGCTTGCTATTCTCGTTATTGGGAACAAATCACAATAATAAGAATATGAACATTCTCTTTCTAATCCTAAGCTCGGTTTACATTGCTTTACTGCTCTTTATACCATCATTAACTCAGCCTATTATGGCGCTATTTAAAACATTACCAATCGGCCTGTTGATTGTGATGGTGTTAAAAGGGCGCAATCAGTTACAAAATCGTACTTTTATTACTTTATTATTCGCTCTTAGTTTTTCAGCACTAGGTGATGTGTTGTTAGCCCTTGATACAGGGCAACTGTTCATAGGCGGTTTAGCGGCATTTTTTATAAGCCATACCTTTTATATCATTACCATGTTGCCAATTAAAAACTGGCGACTAGACGTTGTACTTCTTTATCTCTTTTTAGCCATCATCGTTTTTTGCTTATTCTATCCAAACTTAAATGACCTGCTCATTCCGGTACTTTTCTACATGCTGATGCTTACTATAATGGCAAGCCTTACTTGGATGACGGATAAATCGAACGGCTTTTTAGTGTTAGGTGGGGCCGTGTTTGTTATATCAGACTCTATTCTTGGCCTTAACCGTTTTTATTTAGAAATAGCGCATGCAGATATCGCAATAATGTGTAGTTATTATTTAGCGCAATTTTGTTTGGTGACAGGTTTTTTGCAGGCAACAAGTAAACATAAATAGCCACAGTGGCTCAGTGTTGATTGCCGTGATAAAATACGCGCGTTTTAATTTTCGAGATTTTCCATGGCAAATACAGCGCACGCACTGCACATTCTTGTTAAGCACAAAGAACAAGCTGAAGACATCATCAAGCAACTTAAAAAAGGTGCGAAGTTTCAGACGTTAGCTAAAAAATATTCAACCTGTCCGTCAGGTAAAAAAGGTGGCGACTTGGGCGAGTTCAGACGTGGGCAAATGGTTCCACAGTTTGACAAAGTAGCATTCAGCGGCGAAATCTTAGAGCCACATCTAGTGAAAACGCGCTTTGGTTGGCATGTAATTAAAGTGCTATACAGAACTTAAAAATTAAAGCCTGCTTAAAACTAATAAGACACGTAGTTATCCCTAAATATTTATTTTTAGTGAGTTGAAGCCTGTGGTTTTAACTCTTTTTTGGACAGAAACAATTTAGCGCCGAAGGATGACTCTGTGCCAAAAGCGGATCTTCACGCCGTTGTAACCAGCTAAAAATAGCTGGCTAGAATTTTGTTAGGTACAATCAAAGCCAACTATTTTTGTCTGTGTTAACAGCCTTGTTAGCAATTTTTACATCGTTCTCTGAAACACTCTTTCATCCTCACCCAAAGAGAGCATTTTCAATGCAATGACTTGCTTATTTTTATATATTGCTTGCAGTCTTGCTTCAGTAAACGCTTTAAAAACAATGGTCTTTTTATCAAGTAACTCAATTTCAAACGCCGGATCATTTGAATATTGATAAAAGAGTTTACCACTTTTTTGGAATATCTTGCGCTTTCCAAACGTACCTACTATCCGATTGAAATCACTCTGACTTGGCTGGTATTGGCTCGATTTAGCTTTAACCAATGGATAGACCCATTGATGCAAACCAAGGTTTTTACTATTACTTTTGATTAAGGAATTAAGCACCTCTGCATAAGCAACATAAAATGCATTATCACTACTTGTTTCAATATTTGGTTTCACCCCCTTTCTTTCCCAGTTGTCATTTGTTCTTGGATCTACAGGTCGTGTGGATGGTAAAGTGAGAATATAATCATTATTTACTATTTCAGTACTTCTACCATGAGCAGCGCCAGCAGTTACCTCTCCAACAATGGTTGCTCTATTCAAACTTTGCATTGAATAGCTAAAGCCTTCTGCAGCGGATGCAGAATTACTGCTGGTGAGGATATAAAGTGGAGTATCTTTAAACCTAGGACCAGGTACATATGGCGAAGTCCAATCTTGCGTTTGAGTTAACACACCGTTTTCACGGCTTTCAAAAGTTGATAAATGGACTGTATCTAGGTCAAAAAAGTAACTTGCTAAGGAAGTCACCATAAATGGACTACCGCCATAATTGTTCCTTAAATCAATAATGATACCATCGGCATGCTGTAAAAATTTCATCGCATTTTCAAGCGTCTCACCTCCTAAGTGACTGTCAGAGAAAGCTCTTATATCGAGGTAACCAATATTGCCATCAAGCAATTCAACCTTTTTAAAACCATAGTTGTCTATAGGAGTCTCCATGACACGACTATCAGCAAACGCCTCAGTTTGTGCTGACGAACGATAGTCTTTTAATTCACTAACCCAATTTGGAGAATAAACAACAGAAAGATGTTTATCATTTGCAATCTTGTTTAATTCCAAGGTCATAAATTCAGCAATATCTTCAGATGACTTTTGACGTTCACAACCAGATAAAAATACTTGCGAACGTATTAACTGAGCTAACCTTGTTGCTGTATTTTCAATGACGTAGTTATCTTCAAGTTGTTTGGCAATAATTTGTGACACATCATGACAATCTGCAGCGCTGACATAATTGCATAGAACGAGTGAGCTAACGATGAGGGGTTTAAAGACTTTATTGTTCATATTTTCCTGAAATTTTAATTATTGTTTTTTAATAACGTTCGAACACACCAAAAGGGGTTAAAAGATTTTCTAAATGCTAAATTAAATTGCTAACGCCGCGTTAAGTGGTGAACAACGCGACCACCAACCTAAACCATTGTGCCGTAAACACTAAAGCTGATTCAAACCAGAACTGCCAAGCGTTGTGAATCCGTCTTGAACGCTTTGTTATGCCACTAGCGTTCGCTGATTGCAACTTTGCTTGCGAGCCCAATAAGTAAAACACCAGAAATGCCCTCTAGCCCTCGTGAGTAGCGCTGAGAATTCGGGCGACTAAAGACCCAACTACCTACTGATGCATATAGGACATTACACATTGTAGCCAGCACGCTAAATAACAAACCAAGCCACAATAATTGCATGGAAGCTGAGCCTGATAATGTGTCAATAAACTGTGGTAGGAACGAAAGGAAGAACAGTGCAACTTTCGGGTTTAAGACACTAACAATTACGCCTTGTACAAATACATTTTTGTCACTTTCAACGTTTTCACTTACTACCATTGCGCTATCTCCACGCCACATTGAAAGTAACGACTGAACTCCCAAATAAACTAGATAAGCTGCACCTAGCCATTTTACTGCGCTAAAAGCTACCGCTGAGCTGAGGACAATTGCAGATAATCCTAATGAAGCTGCTAGGGTATGAACAACGTAACCTACACCAAGCCCCATTGCAGCTTTGAACCCAGTGACCAACTTACCTTTCATTGTGTTAGAGACAATATAGATAACGTCTGGCCCTGGTATCATATTGATAGCCAGACAAGCGACTATAAATAGTAGTAGTGAATTAAGTTCCATTTCCTTTTCTCCATATTTTCTGGCTGTGGCATAACACGTTTATAGCGAGCTAATCGCGCGTTTTTCTTATTAGATTATTTCTAACAAACTTGTTAACTAATTACTAGTGTTATTAAAATTTAGGAGTTCTCGCTTTTAACTCAGGATAAAAACGAGCGATTGGGTCGTTTTCTTGACTATACGAGCGACTGAGCTAAAGCTGTGTATATATACAGCTTTATTTCAAAGGAATGAAAATGAAAACTCGCTCTCCTTATTTAAACTACATTGCAGACTATATGCTCACTCGTCAGTATTCATTAAGAACAATTAATGCTTATTTAGGTTGGATCGCAAAATTTATTCACTTTCACAACAAACGTCACCCAAGCTCAATGGGAGATGCAGAAGTCAAAGCGTTTTTAGACCATATTGTATTAAAACGTAATATGTCACCTAGAACACAAAGTGCAGCTTTAAATGCGCTGGCTTTTTTATATAAACATATTGTCAAAAATGAGCTTTCTTTAAACTTGAATTTTGCACGAAGTAATCGACAACCCAAGCTGCCTCTAGTGATGACGCCTGATGAAGTAAAGCAATTGATGAGTCATCTTTCCAAGCGATATTACTTAATCACGGGGTTAATGTATGGAAGTGGTTTGCGTGTGATGGAAGCGGTGCAATTGCGAGTAAAGGACATTGATTTTGATTACAAAGGTTATTACGCCTCATACCTTGCGCCATTCATTTGCAACGCACCTATTGCAAAGTGGCGCCGATATTCGCACCATTCAAGCACAATTGGGCCATTCTGATGTCAAAACCACACAGATTTACACCCATGTTTTACAACAAGGAGCAAACGGTGTTGTAAGCCCATTAAGCAAAATTTTCTAGCTATTATTAAAGATGCGTTAACTTATCATTCAATGTATAGGGCTTGGACCGTTTCTTGATTGCTCAAAGCAGCAGTTAGAGCATTTAACCTAACTTATTTTGGGGCAGAAGCGAGTTACGCTTGAAGGTCTGATTTTGTACAAAGCTGACTTTCACTTCAAACTCGTTTAGCCAAATATGTATTGCTAAAAAGAACTCAAAACACAACAAAAAAGCGCCTAAGGCGCTTTTTCAAATCTACTAACTTAATTTAGGGTGGGCTGCACATCTAAGCCATAGCCGAACATTACAGCTAATACCAATACAACCGATGCTGCGACCATTAGTTTAATCAACAGTGGTAAACAGAATCTAAACCAATGGCCGTAAGGCACACCAGCCATGCCTAAAATGCCCATCAGTACAGCATTGGTCGGTATGATCATATTTGAAAAGCCATCACCAAATTGATAGGCAAGCACAGCAACTTGTCTTGGTACACCGACTAAATCACCGAGTGGGGCCATGAGTGGCATGGTGACATAAGCTTGCCCTGAACCAGAAGGAATAAAGGTATTGAGTAGGGTTTGAATAACCAGCATGCCAATTGCAGATATTTCAGCAGATACATAAGAAAGCGGTAACGACATGCCATGGACAAGGCTATGCAGGATTTGGCCGTCTTCTAAAATAAGCGCAATACCACGTGCAACACCAATTAACACTGCGGTGGTAACAAGATCAGATACGCCTTCTATAAATTTGTTTGCTGCTTCATCAGCAGATAGTTTGCCTAAAATGGCGACAACCACACCCCACGCAATAAAAACACCACCTAGCTCGTATAAGTACCAGCCCTTCGTTGCGATGCCCCATACTGCAATTGCAAGGGTAATAATAAAGCTGCCTAAAATAAGCTTATGTCGCAGGGCAAGAGCTGGGTAACTTGTAGCTGTTTGATTTTCCACTGGGCAAGGCACGCTAATCATCATTGATTTAGACGGATCGTTCGCTACCTTTTTGGTGTATTGCCAAACATGATGAAAACCAATGAGTACAAATGGAATAAATATCGCTAAACGTAACTCTAAGCCAGAGTAAACAGGAATACCTGCAATTTGTTGTGCGATTAATACCGTAAATGGGTTAAATGCCGAAACACCATAACCAATACCATAACCTGCGACTATCATACCTACGGCAGTCATTGCATCTAAGCGCATTGCCTTACAAAGCGCTACAAGAATAATAACAAAAGGAATATATTCGCCGGCGGTACCAATACTGCTTGATGCTAAGGCAAAGCAAAACACCACCATAATGATTAATCGTTGCGGTTTTTTACCGTGTCGCTCTAAAAGCCTACCAATGAGCGCATCAACAGTGCCTGTGGCACGTGCAACAGCTAATACACCGCCCACAATTAACACAAAGAAAATAACATCTTGAGCAGCAGCAAAAGCGCGAGGTATGGCTTGTAATAAATCCCATGGAGTTAAGTAATGGCGCTCAGCAACCGTTTGATAGGTGCCCGCAACAACCATTTCTCGGCCTGATTCACTTAATGTAGTAGTGAAAAAACCTTGTGGTACTAACCAAGTAGCAATAAGCGCAACAACCATCATGCCCAGCAGCAGTATCAGGGTATGTGGAACTTTAAAACGTAAACCCATTTATTCTCCGTAATTATGTTAGGTTAAATTCTTGAAATCATAACATGATAAAAGCGGATAGGTTGTCTCTAAAATGTCCACACTGTTAATGATTGTAATAATTCAGATACAAAAAAGGCCAGAAAACTGGCCTTATAAAGTTTATTTGAATTTTATTTAGCTAACCCAAATGGGTCATCGATGCTATGAGCAGGCTCAGTAAACCAACGCGGACCTTCGTCTGTCATATAAAAGTGATCTTCTAAGCGAATACCAAACTCATCAGGTACGACAATCATAGGTTCATTGCTAAAACACATACCTGTTGCGAGTGGGGTAGGGTTACCACCCACAAGGTATGGCCATTCATGAATATCTAAACCAATACCATGGCCGGTTCTGTGTGGGCAGCCTGGTGTTTGATATTCTGGCCCCATGCCATTTTCGGCAAGATACTTCCTTGCAGCATCGTCTACTTTGCCACATGGCTCACCAATTTTTGCGGTAGCAAAAGCAGCAAGTTGGGCATTTTTCTCGTGTTGCCAAAACATGCGTTGACGTTCGGTTGCTTCACCAAATACATAAGTACGGGTAATATCAGAGAGGTAATCATGTACTTTACAGCCAGTATCAATCAGTACCACGTCACCTTTTTTAAGGGTCTGCGGGTTTTTAACGCCATGCGGGAAAGAAGACGCAACACCAAATAGCACAATACAAAAATAGTTACCCGGCGCGCCGACTTTTTGGTGCGCCTTTTTAATAAAGGCTTCAACCTCAGTGGTGGTAATTCCTTCATAAAGCATACTTGCCGTTGCTTTGTGTACTTCTAAAGTCATGTCCATAGCACGTTGCATTAAGGCAAGTTCATTGGCTGATTTATGCATGCGGCAGTGAGCTGTAACGCACTGTGCGTTAACAATGTTGTAATTGCCGTTAGCTTTATTAATGCCGTCGTAGATGAAAAACTGTGCGCTTTCATCAATACCAAGGGTGCCTGTTTTGCTAATGCCCATTTCTGACAGTACTTCAACACACAATTGGTAAGGGTTTTCGTGCTCTTGCCAACCACGAATTGGGCCGTTAATCACCATAAAATCGTTTAAGCTGCCGATTTCAAAAAACGGTGCTATGTATTGCACATCACCTTTTGCAGGTAAAATAGCGCCAACTAAACGCTCACTTGCGTACCAACGCATACCTGTAAAGTAGGCTAGGTTAGTGCCTGCATTTAAATAAATTGCGTCAATATTGTTTGCTTGCATATACGCTTGTGCTTTTGCGATACGCGCATGAAATTCGTCATTTTGAATAGGGGTTAAATCTGTTGTCATATCTGACAAAGAGTCAAGCGCCTGCTCTGGCGTTTGTGTGCCAATACCATATGTTGTCATTGTGTACTCCTTGGTTTTTTCTGCATTGTGGCTTGAGTAAACAGTTGATGCAAACTCACTGCGACTAATCGCATAATATTCGTATTTATGGACATAACTGTTAGCATGCGCAAAAAATAAGGAGCGACAATGCAAGTTAATTACTTAAAAAGACAAGCTAAATTTAAAGCCTTGCTAGAGCAACAAGGTTACAGCGCCATGTTAGTACTTGGTCATGAAAATATTCGTTACTTAAGTGGTTTTAGCGGTAATGCTGCTTATGCATTAATAACTCAAAATGCGTGTGTGTTGATCACTGATTACCGATACCACCAACGTGCAGTTGCAGAAACAACAGGGTTTGAGGTTGTTTGTCGAGACAGAGACAACGAAACCCTTGGCCATTGTATAAATAGACACCTTAACCCAAACAGCCATGTCGCATTTGATGCAAGCTATGTCACGGTAGCAATTTGGCAAGGTGTGGCAGATGAGCTAAGCGGCCACACATTAACAGCGGTAAACGGCTTAATTGAAAAACTAAGGCGCGTTAAAGACAACTGGGAAGTTGCACAAATCAAAGCTGCTGCAGCCATCGCTGATGAAGCATTAGCACAAACGTTACCTTATTTTAAACCGGGTGTAACTGAGCGAAACCTTGCCTTAGAGCTTGAATTCAGAATGCAAAAGCTAGGTTCAGAAGGTATGTCGTTTGCCACTATCATGTTGTTTGCAGAGCGCTCAGCCTTGCCGCATGGTAACCCGTCAGATCAGGTTTTAAAGCAAGGTGACTTTGTAACCCTTGATTTTGGTGCAGTTGTAAATGGCTATCGCTCTGATATGACTCGTAGTTACATTATTGGCGAAGCATCTGAAAAACAAACCCGTATTTATAATACTGTACTCGATGCACAAAATGCGGCACTTGAAATGGTTAAACCGGGTGTTAATTGTTTAGATTTAAATGCCATCTCAAACAAGGTGATTGCTGATGCAGGTTTTGGCGAGTACGCAGGTAAAGGACTTGGCCATGGTTTAGGGCTGTTTTTACATGAAGTGCCATTTATCAACACATTGACAGACTACAACCTTGAAGTGGGTAATGTGATCACCATTGAGCCTGGCATTTATATACCAGGCTATGGTGGTGTGCGCTTAGAAGATGACATAGTTATCACTGAATCTGGTTTTGAGGTGTTAACCCATGCGCCTAAGCCATTTATAATCTAGTGCTTAAATTAAAGGTTACTTTTTAGCATACGCTAAGCGGGCTAAACGTTCAGTTACATGGTAACTATCAAGCCCGCTCACTGCGACTGTGTCAATGGCTTCAATATCGACAAAGCCATCTTCTTGCAAGCAAGCCTCATCTAAGTAAATATCGGTTATTTCACCTATGATCAGCTCAGTGCCATTGATGGCAAGGTGATGGTGTTCTTTCAGCTCAAGCGCATATTTAAGATTACTTTCTTTAACAAAAGGCGCTGTAAAGTCATTTAGGTATTCAGTACTGAGCCCTGTTGCATCAAATTCAGACTCGTCTTTGTCGTAGCGTGCCGATGTTTGATGTGCTTTGTTATAAATGTCTTTGTTCACGTGGTTAATCGTGTACTGCTTAGAGGCTAATAAGTTTTCTAGGGTATGGCGAGGCACTGAATGGGGCCTAATGATCATACCCACTAAAGGGGGATGTGCGCCAAGATGAAATACTGAACTGACAATCGCTAAATTAGTTTGGCCGTTGCTATCTTGAGTGCCGATTAAGTTGGCACTTTTAAACCCCGACAAACTATTAATTAAATGAGCGCGGTAGCGGTTTTCTAAATCACCAATGGCTTGTTTTGTAAAATGCATAAATTTCCTGTTACCAGTCTATGGGTTTTCCTTGCCAGTCAAAGTAGGCAGGGTTGTGTGATTGTTGTAAATAGTCAGCATCACTTATCAATGAATACAGCTGCTCGGCTACAAACTCAGGGGGAAATAACTTTCCTTTGGGTACATTTGCCTGAAAGGGTTTTGATAAAGGCGTATCAGTGGTACCTGGGTGAAATAACACGCAGTAGCACTTTTTATTGCGTCTGCTAAGTTCAATCGCTGCAGATTTAAATAACATATTTAATGCCGCCTTCGATGCCCGATAGCTATACCAACCGCCTAACTTGTTATCACGAATGCTACCAACACGTGCACTAAGGGCACACACCACAGTTGAAACTTGTGGCTTTAAAAGTATTGAGAATAAAGTCACACAGCGAATTGGCAGTAGAGCATTTGTTGTCATGCTATTTATAAAGTGCTGCTCAGATATTTGCTCTAGTTTACGTTCAGGCGCATTATTTGGATCATGCAATAGGCCGTTAAATATCATCAACTGGGCTAAATCATAGTGGCCACCAGCAAGTTCTTTAGCAATGCCACTTAAGCTTTGCTCTGAATAATCAGTAATAAAATGCTGGTGACTTATCTCATTGCTTGATGACTCATTAAAACTTGCTTTAAATTCATCTCGACTGATGGTGACGATATGACCCGTGTTGATTTGTTTATGAAGAGTAGTGAAATAAGCATTTGCAATTTCACTGCGTGCACCACACAAAATATAGAGTTGCATTTTTGACCTGTTATAAAAATATTTGAAAAAAATTTCGCTCAAACTATCACCAACTAATAAAATGATAGTAGCTCTGTTTGTCTTGAGCTAACCCTACAAACATATAAAAAAAGGCAGGTAAAGATTTGACCATGCAAACATTAAGGATGCCTTAATTTACGGGGATTTTACCTTTTAAATTGGTAAGTCCATTTTACCAATTGAGCTGGCTTTAACGCTTTGTAGCTGACTAAGCTGCGTATTTATTACACTTTTATGTTTATAGATTGGTTATTCTTTTTTACGAGTATGTTAGAAAATTCGATCTATTAAATTAACGCTGACAATGATATTAATAAAAGGGATCAGTATTTAGCTGCGCTCGTGCTTGGTTAAATACTGTGCAGTAAGTACTTTCAACTTAGTTAAAGAAAGGAGTATGAGAATGAGTGAACAATACGCTGCACTTCGCGGTAATGTTAGTATGCTTGGACAAATGCTGGGTCAAACCATTAAAGATGCACAAGGACAAGCCATTTTAGATAAGGTAGAAGAGATTCGCGCTTTATCTAAATCGTCACGTAGTGGTAACGAAGCCGACAGACAGGCGCTTATCGAAGTACTACACGCTCTCACAGATGAAGAACTATTACCGGTTGCACGCTCATTTAATCATTTTTTGAATCTTGCTAATGTTGCTGAACAATTTCATACCGTATCGCGCTTTAATGATGTTGGCTTTTGCCAACTAAACCCTCTCACTCAAACATTAAAAGCGTTAGCAACAGCATCAAAGCAAGGTCAAGTTGATCCTAATCACTTGGCACAAACACTCTCAAAACTCCACATCAATTTAGTACTGACGGCTCACCCAACTGAGGTGACACGCCGTACAATGATTAATAAACACGTTGAATTAAGTGATTGTCTTGCCTCTTTAGAGCGTAAAGATAACCTACCTAGTGAGCGTGCTGACTTATTAAATCGTATTGCCCAACTTATCAGCCAAGCGTGGCATACCGACGACATTCGTCGTTCACGCCCAACGCCAATCGACGAGGCTAAATGGGGTTTTGCGGTTATTGAAAATAGCTTATGGCATGCTGTTCCGCGTTTCTTACGCGAGTTTGGCGAAGACGTAAAAGCAGAGCTTGATCTAGAGCTGCCGATTGATTTCAGCCCAATAGAATTTACTTCTTGGATGGGCGGTGACCGTGATGGTAACCCGTTCGTCACCGCTGAAGTCACACAGCAAGTGCTTGATCATGGCCGCTGGATGGCACTTGATTTGTATTCCCGTGATATCGAAACGCTAAGCAATGAGCTATCAATGTCGGATGCAAGCGATGAGCTTATTGAGCTTGCAGGTCAAGACTTTGAACCTTACCGTGCGGTACTTAAAAAATTAAAGAATCAAATTGCTGAAACGGTGACGCATTTGGGCGCAAAAATTAAGAAAAAGCGCACAGATTCTGAAGATTTAATTACCGATATCGCGCAAATTAAACACCCAATCGAAGTGTGTTATCGCTCGCTTATTAAAACCAACATGAAAGTAGTTGCTGATGGCTTGCTGCTTGATGTTCTGCGCCGTATTAATAGCTTTGGTCTACGCCTTGCAAAACTTGATGTACGTCAGGATTCATCGCGTCATGGTGATGTTTTCTCTGAGTTAACACGTTATTTAGGTTTAGGTGATTACCATCAATGGCAAGAAGAAGACAAACAAGCGTTTTTACTTGCTGAGTTAAACTCTCGACGTCCGCTAATTCCAAAACATTGGCAACCAAGCCCAGAAGTACAAGAGGTGCTAGATACATTTGATGTAATCGCAGCGCAAGATGCTCAAACATTTGGCTTGTATATTATTTCGATGGCACGAACTGCATCTGATGTACTGGCAGTACAGTTACTGCTTAAAGAAAGTGGTTGTAAGTTTAACTTACCGGTTGCGCCATTATTTGAAACGTTAGACGACTTAAATAATGGTAAAGAGGTTATCGAATGTTTACTTGATAACACTTGGTACCGTGGTCATATTCAAAACCAGCAAAATGTCATGATCGGCTACTCAGACTCAGCAAAAGATGCAGGCATGATGGCTGCTGGTTGGGCACAATATGAAGCTATGGATAAACTTGTTCAATTAGCCGAAAATCGCGGTATTGAGCTTATTTTATTCCACGGCCGTGGTGGTACTGTTGGTCGTGGTGGCGCGCCAGCTGCACAAGCACTTCGCTCACAGCCTCCAGGTTCATTAAAAGGTGGCCTACGTGTAACAGAGCAAGGTGAAATGATCCGCTTTAAGTTTGGTTTGCCTGCTGTTGCCCTGCAAAGCTTAAATATTTATGCTGGTGCTGTACTCGAGAGTAACTTGCTACCACCGCCAGAGCCGAAGAGCGAATGGCGTGATGTTATGGAACTGATCAGTGCTGATTCGTGTGAGCATTACCGCCAAGTTGTGCGCCATGATGAAAACTTTGTACCTTACTTTAGAATGGCAACGCCAGAGCAAGAGCTATCTAAATTACCACTTGGTTCTCGCCCTGCGAAGCGCAACCCGAACGGTGGGGTAGAAAGTCTTCGTGCTATTCCATGGATCTTTGCATGGAGCCAAAACCGTTTAATGCTGCCAGCTTGGTTAGGTGCATTAACAGGTCTTAAAGCTGCTTTAGATAAGTATGGCATCGAGACACTTCACGAAATGAGCTTAAAATGGCCATTCTTCCGTGCTCGTTTAGAGATGCTAGAAATGGTATTTAGTAAAGCCGATTCATGGTTAAGTGCGCATTACGATGATGCATTAGTAACTGAGCAATATAAGCCATTAGGCGTAAAACTTCGTCAGGAGTTGAGTGAGGCTATTGAGCTTGTGCAATCGCTTAGCCCACAAAAGAGCCTGCTTGCAGACCAACCTTGGATCAAAGAGTCAATAGCGCTTCGCAACCCGTACACAGATCCACTTAACTTATTACAAGTTGAGTTACTGCGTCGTTCACGCGAAGCTGACGTGGGCTCTGAAGGCGATATTGATAATGCCTTGATGATCACTATGACAGGTATCGCTGCTGGTATGCGTAATACCGGTTAATAGCAAGTATCATCAACCAATCGAGCATCGATTGGTAGGCTAATAACAAATCGTGCGCCGTGTTCATAAAGCTCGGCGCATATTTCTCCCTTCAAATTAAATTTAACTGCATTAAAAACAACATTTAACCCAAGTCCTAGGTGTTTATCGCCCATATTAGTGGTATAAAAAGGAGTAAAGATATCATGCAAGATAGTTTCCTTAATACCGACCCCGTTGTCTTGATAAATAATTTCGACATGCTTAGGAAAAGCTTTAATCTCGATTTCAATTAAGCCGTGTAGCTTTATTGCAAAACCATGTTCGCAGGAATTAATGATTAAGGTTTTTAATATGTCACCAATAATTGCAGGGTAAGAAGTTATTACAACATTATCGCCCTGAATATCGAATTTAATACACTTTCCTAAATAACTTGAGAAAGGCAGAACTCTGCGTGATATTTCTTCTTTTAGGTTAAACTGGACTAGTGGTTTATCTAAATCAATAGACACATTGAGTGCCTTAAATTCTTCGACAATACTGGCAAGTCGAGCGATGCTAGCCTGTATTAAATCTTTTGCATCGTTTGTATCGTTTAAAAAGCTATGAAGGTGCTTGCTAGATAGCTCTTGAGATTTAAACTTTTGGCAAATAAGTGTAAGTTGATCATCAATTAAAGAGCTAGCGGTTACAATGGTGCCAATGGGCGTATTTAATTGATGCGCCATACCAGATACTAATGCGGTTAACGATGCTATTTTTTCGATTTCAATAAGTTGTGCTTGTGTGTTATGAAGTTTTGTTAATGTTTTAGATAGGGCATTCTTTTGTTGCTTCGTCCTCACTGTCATCAACGTTAATACGATTAAAATTGAGCATAAGGCAAAAGCAATCGCCATAAAGATCACTTTATTTGCTTTATTTTTTGAAGCCTGAACTTGATTTGATTTAGTTAAAAGTTCTATTTCTGCTTCTTTAGTCGTTATATCTAATTCTGCTAACGCTTTGGCAAGATTAGTACTGGTTTGTCTTCTTAGAATTTTTTCTTGAGTTTCATAGAGCTGTTTGTATGCATCAATTGCTGCATGGTAGTTTTTTTGTTGTAAATGCAAAGAGGCTGATAGCTCTTGTGTAGCTAGCAATAATTGATAGTCAGAGATTTTTTTATTTTTTAAATCAATTGACTGAATTTGTGCTAGAGCCAATGCAGGTTTATTTTGGGCTTTGTATGTTTTAGCAAGTTCTAATACTACAGCAAGCTTATCGCTTTGAAGATTATTCTCATTTAGTAAATTGAGTGCTTTTTTCAATATTATTTCTGCTTTTTTATATTGTGCTTGAGAGTTATAAATTTTTCCCTGAGTGGTTAGATTAACTATTTGGTGTGAAAGAAAGTCGTTGCTTTTCTGAAAGTTATATATGTTACTAAGTAGTTCTAATGCTTGGTCATATTTTTTTAAACCAAGCAAAGCCTTAGCAAGAAGATTACTCGTAAACGACTCATTAAAGGTATGGTTATTTGTTTTGCTGTACTCTCTAAATTTTTTAAATATTTCTGCTGCATTGTTATATAGGTGTAATTTTAAGTAGATAACAGCGATGTTGTTTTCAGTTTGCATTACAAGGTTATTATTCCTCATCTTTGCAAAAGGGAGCGCTTGTTTGTAATGATTAAGTGCTTCTTGATATAACCCTAAATGGGAATAGATATTTCCCGAAATATTATAGTAGCCATACATCAGACTCTTATCTTTCGATTTGGCAACCATACTCTCGAACTCTACAAGCGTAATCATCGCTTCATCTAGTTTATTATTACCAGATAAAACCCACGCTTTATAGTTAGTCATAATGATCTTCTGTTCAAGATTTAACTCAGAATTGGCTAGTATTTTATTTACTTCTTCTAAACCTAGCTGTCTTGAGTTTGCGTAAGTGTTTCTGACTTGGTTGCGTAGTTTTTCAAATTCTGTTGCTGTAATTGCGGTTGCTTGCAAAGGAACTGACAAAAACATGCCTGCGATAATTGGAACCATGAATCTCATGATTTATTCCTATCCAAGCAAACATGTATCATCTGACAATACGTGTTTACTCTACTGCTTTAAGATGATGTTCATTGTAAGTTTTCACTCATTTTAAGGGCATCTGAAAAGGCTTAAATTAAAGGCAGAATTCTCGTGCATGTTTAAAAAAAGCATTAAAGGTTAATTTAAGGTAACGCCAAAAATGTATTTTTCTAGTTATAAATTCTTATATTTTATGCTGGTCATACCTATTTAATTGCTAGCTATTGACTAGGTTAGGGTTATAAATAAAATATGCTGGCTTTCAACCCTGAGAGCTAGAGTTAACCCCTAACCACTCACGCAGTTTAAGAGTATTTTTATGTCAAACGTGTCTACTTGCATTACCTATGATGCATCTACGTCGTTAGTTATGATGACGTTAAGAGGGACGGCAAGCGCACAGGATGTGATTAACTTTTACCAAATCGCCCAACAATACTCAGTATTATATGGGTCAGATAAAATACTCGTTGACGTGTCTGAGTTGACGCACAATTTCGCACCTGCTGATTTATTCACAATTATGCCGGCAGTGGCAAACTCTTTGAAAGAAGCTGTTGTAGCAATTGTCGTAAGTTTTGATGGTTTTATGCACGACTTATTTATGCAAAAAGCAAAGCGCTATAACTTACAAGCTGAAAACTTTGAATGTTTTAACAAAGCAAAAAATTGGCTGGTTCGTCAATAATTGGTCGAGCTAGTCATCGCTATTTTGTTGTGTATATCTGGGCTTACAAATACCGCTAATTTTTAGCTTTTATTGTGCGATTTACCTTGATGTTTACCGCCAAAACCTAGCAATTCATTACGTAACCTTTTAAACTGTTTAGCCAATTAATAATTATAATTTGTTATGACAGCAACTAGGATAGATGCAAGCAAACTAGCTCAAAATTCAGAGCCGTTTAGCTTCAATGATCAACAAAAAAATTCTCTTTTTGCCCAGCTTAAACAGCAACGTGGCATCTTATCTCAAACAGATATTTCTTCTCTTTGTCAGCAGTTTCAAGTTAGCCAAATTGAGTTACTAAAAGCCTGTGTACCCGTCGCAAGTTTATTTTCTGTGGCGCCTATTTCTAAATTCTACGTGGGCGCTATTGCAGTTGGGTTAAATGAGCAAGGCGAAACAAATTTCTATTTTGGCGCTAATGTTGAGTTTTCTCATCAAGCCTTGAGTTTAGTCGTTCATGCTGAGCAATCAGCGATTAATAATGCATGGCTTAATGGCGCGCAAGCAGTACAAAGAATTGCAATCAGTGACGCTCCTTGTGGCTATTGCCGTCAATTTATGAATGAATTGAGTACTGCAGACTCACTTGAGATTTTATTGCCAGAGCGTGACTTTAACCTTCATGAGTTATTACCTTATTCATTTGGTCCGAAAGATTTAGGTAATGATGCGTGTTTATTCTCACATAAGCAAAGTGATAAACAATTTGCCGACCTTACCATTGATGACGCAAAACTTACTCAATTAGCACTCAATGCATATGTGCCATACACAGGTAATTTTAGTGCTGTTAAATTAAGTACATTTACCGAAGGGGATTTTTACGGAAGCTATGCCGAAAATGCAGCCTATAGTCCAAGCCTTTCGCCATTACAAAGTGCATTGAGTCAGTTTTATCTTGCGGGTTTAAGCTTTGATGATAAAACAGTTAAGTCGATAACCTTGTTAGAAACACAAGGGGCAGAAAATCAATATGAGGTGGCTAAATCTGTGCTGGCAAGCTTTGCAAACCCACCAGCATTTGAGCACTATATTGCGAAATTAAGTAACGCTTAATTAAGCAATAGTTTTGCAGCTTCAATGACGACGGCGACTGATTTTTTCTCAATCTCGCCGTGGTCAACATTCGGAATTTCTTGTTTAGTACGATTTACTAAAACACCTGCAACACATGCTGCGCGTAAGCCAAGGGCAGCACACATAGTAAATAGTGTTGCTGATTCCATCTCGTAGTTCATCACACCTAGTTTTTGCCACTCTTCACAGCTGCCTTGGAATGAGCGCGGAACATAACCTGAATAGGTATCGTAACGCTCTTGACCAGGGTAGAATGTGTCACTTGATGCAGTAATACCAATGTGGAAATTAATTCCTAATTTATCACATGCATTGACCATTGCTTGTGTAGCAAAAAAGTCAGACACAGCAGGGTAGCTTAGTGGTGCAAAATGCTGGCTTGCGCCATCTAATCGAACAGATGCTTGGCTAATTAAAATATCGCCTTCATTGATGTGCGGCTGAATAGCACCGGTCGTGCCAATTCGCAAAAAGGTATCAATACCTAGCTGAGCAAGCTCTTCAACAGCAATTGAAGTAGATGGGCCGCCAATACCGGTAGAACAAACTACAACGTTGTGGCCGTTCAGCTCACCACGGTAAACATGAAATTCACGAGTCTTCGCTAAGCATTCAGGGTTATCAAGAAGCGTAGAAATGCGTGCTGAGCGGTCAGGATCGCCAGGTACGATAGCAAGAGTTGCCCCTTTTAAGTCGTCACGTGTGATCCCTAAGTGAAATACCTTTTCCATTATTAAACCTTATTTTTGTCTAAAGCGTAATACTTTAATCATATGTGTTTAAAGTACAGGACAGATGTCCGATTAACTTAACAATGTTGCAAGAATTGCACAGTTAACCTAAACCTAAAGATGTCACCTTTAATGAGGATACATTATGCCAGCATCATCTTCTATGAACAAAAATCACGAATTTGCTCGTTGTTTAGAGAGCTCTCAAATATCTGCATCTGCACCGTTTCATTGGTTAGCACTTGCATTTAAGGACATCGCTAATGCGCCAATACTGAGCCTTGTCTACGGATTAGTATTTACCTTGATACCAGCGACAATTATGTATTTTGTATATCAGTTTGATACGCACTTAGTTATTTTGCCTGCTGTGGTTGGCTTTGCATTAATAGGCCCTGCCTTTGCTGCTGGCCTTTATGATGTAGCGTGGGAGCTTGAAAAAGGCCATAAACCTACTCTAATGCATAGCCTGAAATCGATGTTTAGAAACCCAGCAGGTGAATGGGGCTTTGCTGTGTTATTAATGGTGATTATGATTGTTTGGATGCGTTTAGCTGCGCTCATCCACGCCCTATATCCGAATGTTGTTAACCCGAGTTTTGAGCAGTTATCTGCGTTTTTAACGCTCGGTAGTATTGTCGGTGGTATCTTACTGGTCACTGTATTTGCTATCTCAGCGTTTACCCCGCAAATTATGATGGAACGCAGAGTTGATATTATGACTGCGGTAATTTCTTCGATGAATGCGGTTAAAACCAATTTTGCTGCCATGGTTGTTTGGGCTGGGATAATACTCTGTTTAGTGTTTGTTGGTTTTATTACAGGCACTGCTGGGTTTATTGTGATTATGCCTTTATTAAGCTACGCCAGTTGGCATGCATACATTGCTGTTATCAAAACCAAGAAGCCAAGAGGCTACGAATAATGAGTATTCACTTCGTTTGAATATAAATCTATAGCGGCAATCGACTCGGTTGCCGCAAAATTTGACTTTCTTTTCGCGCATGTTATACCTGCCAAAATACAGCGCTCTTATTTGACTAGAGCAGTTTAAATTCATCTGCATTAAAAATATAACCTTTCAATATCAGTGAGTTATAGATTCGGTTGAGCAAGTGATTGTTGAGTCTTAAAAATCTTAACTATACACAAACCTGATTGCGCAAGTTTTTTAATTACGCATGAATATGCAGATAATAATCAGCGGAGTAGAGATGAGTAACACACAAAAAGCATTCCACGAAAAACTAAGTCAGTGTCTTTGTCCTCCTGGCGATGGTGTATTTACAGTAAATACAGCAAAAGAGCGTAAAGATGCGTTGCGTACTAAATTATACGGTCAAACAGACAATGTTGATGTGCTTTGGAAAGAGTCACTTGAAACATTGGCAGAGTCTGAGCACAAAGCCGTTATTTTAGGTATTAGCTCTGACTGCGGCGGTGGTATATTACGTGGTGCTAACTGGGGACCTCTTTTTTTACGCTCTACCTTGATTGATCAACAACCGCAAGCACGCGCTTTTGATTTAGGTGATGTGCGTGTGATCCCACATTTACTGCATGATAAATACCTTAACGATGCGACCATCACAAACTGCCAAAAAGCGTTATATGCTGATGAAAACAGTGAATACCATGTATCACCTTTGTCTATCACTGAAGATGTCTGTGACGGCTTTTATGCGAACTACCCTGATAAGGGTATTTTTGGTATTGGTGGCGATCACTCAATTAGCTACCCGCTAACTAAAGCTTACTTAAAAGCAAAACGCGATGCGGGTAAACGTACTGCAATCATTCACTTTGATGCTCATACAGATTTATTAGTAGAGCGTCTTGGTATTGATTTATGCTTTGGTTCTTGGTGTACACATATTCTTGAGTACTTACCAGCGCCACGTAACCTAATTCAATTTGGTATCCGCTCTAGTGGTAAGCCTAAGCAACATTGGGAAGACACGTTTGGTGTTAAACAACATTGGGCCCACGAAATCATCGAACGTGGCTCTAAAGCAGTTGCTGAAGAAGTGATTGCACAGCTTAAAGCAGATAATGTTGATGAGCTTTATGTGAGCTTTGATATTGATGCGCTTGATGAAAGCTTTGCTTCAGCGACAGGAACACCAGAAGCCGGTGGCTTAACACCTCAGCATGCATTAGACATTCTTGTTGCATTGGCTGACGAGTTCCCAATTACAGGTGCTGATATGATGGAAATCGCGCCATTCACCGACAGCTCACTAATCGGCCAAACAAGTTCTGAAACGACACTCAGAGAAGGTGCTAAAATCTCTGCATTTTTGATTGGTGCAATGAATAAGTAATTCATTTTGCAAGATTAGCGGAAACTTAGTTTCCGCTAATTGTTTATTTCTATTTTACATTTCAAATTTCATCACCTCGCGCTATATTTGTATAAAAAATAATTATAATTTCCGGTATAGCGATTATGCATAAGCTCTTTATCTTACTTTGTTTACTAGTGTCTCTACCTGTATTCTCTGCAATTACAGTGGTCACTGAAAATTTACCGCAGTTACAGTATCAAGATAAGAATGGTGAGTTAGTGGGGACTGTAGTTGATAAAGTACTAACATCGCTCAAGCAAAGTAACATCAACTATGAAATTTCTGTGAACCCTTGGTCTGTTTCTTACAATGCGGCTCTTAGAGATGAAAATACATGTATATTCTCAATAGCTAGATTACCTGCTAGGGAGCGTGATTTTATCTGGTTGTCAAAACTTGGACGTTTCTCTGCTTCATTTTATTCGTTTAATTTCCAGCAAATTTCAATTAGTAATTTACAACAAGCTAAGCAATACCGTATTGCGGTGCTAAAAGATAATTACTCTCATATTTTCTTAAAAGAACATGGCTTTGATGAAACAAATCAGCTGATATTACTTGATAGTTTTGACAATATTTATGATGTGTTAAAAAGTCGTCGAACGAGCATAGATTTAGTCGTTTTAAGTGATCAACAATTTGATTTTGAATTACAAAAAGACTCTACACTCAACTCACTAAAACCAGTGTTTAGTATTCCTGTTGTTAATCCTGACTTATATTTTGCTTGTAATAAAAATATGAACACTGCATGGCTTGAGAAGTTAAGTAAAGCCTTTGCTGATTACGATTAAAAATAGCACTTGTTGATTGTAATAAAGCGGCTATAATCAGCTGCTTTTTGTCCATTCTCGCCAAACTCTAGCTAGCAAAACGAGCAAAAAGTTGTTTGCATTCAACACCCTGAATGCGTTTAAATGTTAGGAGTTACAATGAGTGACTTACTCATTATTATTATTTTAATTCTGATCAGTGCGTTGTTTGCTATGAGCGAAATTGCAATAGCAGCATCACGCAAGATTAAATTACGAGTAATGGTGGACGAGGGAAGTTCTAAAGCCCAAGCGGTGCTGGCGTTGCAAGAGCAACCTGGTGCTTTCTTTGCCATGATACAAATTGCCCTAAATGCAATTGCCATTTTGGGTGGTATTGTTGGTGAGCAAGCATTATCGCCTTATATCGAACAAATCTTAGGTATGATTTACCAAGGACCTTTACTAAGCCAAATCAGCTTTTTGATTTCGTTTTTGAGTATTACCTCTTTGTTTATTCTATTTGCTGACTTATTACCTAAACGGTTAGCGATGATTATGCCGGAAGCCGTTGCAGTTAATGTGGTTTCTATAATGCGCTGGGTAACTTTTGCGTTAACACCCTTTGTCGTTTTCTTTAATGGAATTACCAACCTGATTTTGCGCGCGTTTAAAGTACCCGCTGAACGAGAAGACATTGTTACGACAGAAGACATTGTGGCGATGATGGATGCAGGGGCAGAGTACGGT
Organism: Pseudoalteromonas sp. S1650; assembly: GCF_005887195.1. Taxonomy (NCBI): domain Bacteria; kingdom Pseudomonadati; phylum Pseudomonadota; class Gammaproteobacteria; order Alteromonadales; family Pseudoalteromonadaceae; genus Pseudoalteromonas; species Pseudoalteromonas sp. S1650. The sequence goes on from NZ_PNDF01000007.1 coordinate 58,853, forward strand.
AGCTTACAGCAACAAGAATATGAGTTAATTGGCAATGTATTCGATTTAGAAGCGCGTTTTTTATCGAGTGTAATGACTCCTCGTGATCAAATTGTCTATTTTGATGTTAAAGCTGATGCTCAAGAAGTGGCGACCAAAATTATCGAACATCCACATAACCACTTTTTAGTCTGTGATGGTAATTTAGATAAATTAATAGGTTCAGTTGAATCAAAAGATATTTTGCGCAAAGTGCTTAAAGGGCAAAGCGCCGAAATTGATAATGAATTGATAAGCCAAGATATTTTTTATCTTCCAGAAACATTGAGTTTGTCTGAAGCTTTAAACACATTCAAAAAAGCGGCTGAACCATTTGCCGTTGTGGTTAACGAGTATGCACTCATGGTAGGTATTGTCACTGTCAAAGATTTAATGAAAGGCTTTATGGGGGATTTAATTAGCCATCAGGGTGAAGAGTTAATTATTCAACGTGATAATTCATCTTGGCTGGTTGATGGTTTAACACCTGTGGTTGAGCTTGCTAAGGTACTTGAAATTGAAGAGTTCCCAGAACAATCTCATTACGAAACAGTCGCAGGGTTTTTGATTTACACCATGAAACGCCTGCCTAAACGCGCTGAGTTTATTAATTTTGGTGGCTATAAGTTTGAAGTTGTCGATGTTGAAGGAGTGAAAGTCGAGCAACTACTCGTTACTCGCATTTCGGATACTGTTTAGGCCGCCGATGCGGCCTTACTCAAAGGCGCCTTTCACAAGGGCTTTGCCTTTGCTTACCATATGAACACCCTTTGACCAGCATTCTGTTGGCGCAAGCGTTGTTTTATTAAGTAGCACAAGATCGGCATCTGCATTTTGCTTAATGACACCTTTATTGATACCCAGTATCTGTGCAGGGTTTGATGTAATCGCCATTAAAGCGTGTTCAATCGAAACATTAAACTTTTGCACTGCTTCTACAAACGAGCCATGCAATGTGGACTCTTTACCGACTTCAAGGCCAAGCAGATTATAGCTTTTGTCAAAAATAGGGAGGCTTGCATGGCCATCAGAGCTCATAGTGAGCTTTGTTGGGTCGACCTTATTCTCTAGGCAATAAGCGAGTGCGTGTGCGGCAGAGTATTCGCCATGAGCAAGGTCATACTCGGTTGTACTTGTTGTAAAATCGATAGTGCCACCGGCTTTACAAAACTCTACCCCAGCATTAAGTAAGTCGATATTACGATTCATGTGAGTTGGGTAAAATTGTGCCAGCGAAATATCGGTTAGCTTATCAACCTCATGTAATAACGATAAATGTGTATCAACAGGGCCAACATGAATGCTGACAGTGCCTTTTTTACCACTTAACATGCCTGCCACTTTTGCCTCAGCGGCAAGCTGTGCCAGCTGTTGCACCGTGGGTTGGCTACTACGATGATCAGATATAGCAACTTCACCCACACCAATAAACTCATCAATGTACATTAAATCGCTGGTGACTGAGCCTGTCAGTGTTTTCGCAGGTAAATGATATGAGCCCGAATGACAAAACACGTTGAGCCCAAGCTCTTTCAGCTCTTTTGCTTTAGCAATCAGGTTACTATGAGTTCGGCTACTTGAGTCAGTGCCAAGGGCTGCAATAACGGTTGTTGTGCCATGCAATGTTGCATCAGTCAGGTTCATTTCTGGAGTTCTGCTTGCAAAGCCAGCTTCGCCGCCTCCGCCAGTTATATGAACGAGTGAATCTACAAACCCTGGGACTAAAATACAATGAGTGCCATCGACTGTGGTAATCCTCTGATAAGTATCGATGGTGATTTCAGGCTGTATATCAACTATTTTTCCGCCAGCAATAAGAACATCTTGAGTGCCTAAAGGTGAGGGGGCGAAAACGTCTGCGCCTTTTATAAGTGTTAACATAATTAAATCTTTTACTGATAGTTAATAAAGTGTGCGAGAAAAATAAAGCAGCTAGCAAGGCCAAACAAAGCTAAAGTGAAGCGCCAAATAAAACGTGCCCATTCACTCCAATCTAATTTAACAATACCTAAAGAGCCAATGAGACTAGCAGAAGTCGGAATAAAAATATTGGTTAAACCATCACCCAACTGAAATGCTAACACCACAATTTGACGTGATATATTTAATAAATCACCGAGCGGTGACATTAGCGGCATCGTTATGGCTGCTTGTCCAGAGCCTGACGAAACAAAGAAGTTAAATACACTTTGAAATAATAGCATGCCCCAAGCCGCAATATAGTCGGGTACAACTGAAATGCTGGTGGCACTGTAGTACAGCAAGGTATTTAGAGTTGAAGGCGAGGTTAAGTCACTACCGCCAAGTATTAAAATAACGCCTTTTGCCAGAGCAACTAAAAGCGCTGCAGGTAGGAGCTCTTGAGCACCTTCTTTAAATGCGTTTGCGCTTTCATTGGCAGTTTGTTTTTAAATAGGCTGGCGATTACAGCACAAGCAATCCCTAGGCAAAAGAATTGCGCTGCTAATTCAGGAATATAATACTGCCTAGCCATCACGCCCCAAATAACCCAAACAATGCCAGCAATAAAAGTAAGTAAGATTAGTTTATCTGCGTTATCTAAATTTATTGCACTGTCTTGGTGTTGGTTAGATTGTTGTTTAGTGGCTCTGATAGAGTTGGCATAGCGAATAGTGAATACAAGGCCAAATGAAGTAAAAACAAGCTAAGCAACCATTCTGAACCCTGCGCCAGAAAAAACGGGAATTTCAGCTATAGACTGAGCTATGGCAATGCTAAACGGGTTCATCCATGAGGTGGCAAAGCCAATTTGTGTAGCAACATAGGTTGTTAATACCGTTACTTTTGCGTCATAGCCAAGTTGTTTCATAATCGGGAATAACACAATACAAAAGGCAATGGCTTCCTCACCCATGCCGAAAACCGCACCACCTAAAGAGAAAAGCACGAACAAGAGAGGAATGAATACCCACTCAATATGTTGTGTTTTATTGATCAGTGCCATGATGCCGTTATTTACCGCACCGGTTTTTAAGATAATCCCAAACGCACCGCCAGTGATTAAAATAAACGCCATCACACCAATCGCTGCGCCATACTTATCACCTGACACTAATCCTTCAAATAAGACATTAGCGAGGCCAATTTCACCACCTTCTGCAAATAATGCTGGCGGGGTATGATCTGAGGCTGTTTGATATTGTGATAATTCAACACTATGGCTATCTTTTTCGGCATTAAATACACCGGGGGTTATAAATAGGCTGGCAAAATAGGCGATAACTGCGACGCACAACAAAATGATGCTCGCATCTGGCATCGCAAACTGTTTGTTTTTCATAAAGTCACTTAAATGTCATTCGACGTTTATAAGATAAGCAAGGTATTGTAGCCCTTGCTAAGAAAGATTAATACTGAGAGTCGTCAGTTTAAGATAACGTAAGCTCAAAAGTGTGGGCGACGATTAAGCCGCCCATACCTTGCTAAAAGCGATAGCTCAAACTTAACGTATAGCGACTGCCATAAGCATTATGGTTTATAGAATCAAAACCTCGACTTGAACCATATAGTTTAGGTGGTTCTTTATTAAAGATATTATCGATACGAGCACGGATTGATAATGCATCATTGATAAAATATCCGGCTGATAAATCCCATACTAGCCAGTCATCAACATCACGCTTTAACTCATCATTAAGCTCGCCAAGTTCTTCTATCTCGTCTATTTCACGGCCACGAAGCCCTTCAATATCATCCTCATAGCTACTGGTATAATTGGCACCTAGATTTATGTAATAACTCTCGGTATCCCAATCGATAGAGAACCTGCCAACATTTTCAGGGTAGCGATAAGTGCCGATTAGCTTTTCGATTGCATCTGAACCGGGTTTATTTCTCTCAAACTCTAAATAGTGAGTACCATCAAAAGCGAGCGTTAAGTTACCTTGTGCAAAAAGAAAACGATGATCGAACTTAAAGTCGATTCCCGCTAAGGTTTGTGTGCCGGTATTTTCCAGTGGAATAACATGGTCTCTAAATAGCGGCAGGAATAGCTCATCTTCTCGCGGATTAAATTCACTAATATAGTTTGTTAGGATCTCTGAAAGATTAGCGCCATCACTTTCGATATTAAGGCCTGCATTATCGGTTACTTCACACAGCTGCTGCTCGTACGAAATACCTTGTTGTCCTTGTGGTACTAAGCCACAGTGACGAAGAGACGCTTCCGTAATTGCTCTATCAAGCACGGCAGTCATATTGGTATCGATGACTTGTTCATGATCAAAATGCCAATAATCGACGGTTAGATTGGTATTTACAGATGGACTCCATGCAAAGCCAATGCTGAGCGCTTCAGACTCCTCGGCTTTGAGTGCTTGATTACCAAGTTCTAGGCTGTTAACACTGACTTCTGTACCATCACCCATACAGTATAAATCTGCAACAGCCTGATTTGCGCCGCAATCAAAGCTTGATTGTGTGGTCCGTAATTTTACGCCAGCTTGAGTTAATGATGGTGCTCTAAACGACGTTGACCAAGAGCTTCTAATGATCAGAGAATCTGAAGGGCGGTAGCTTAAACCCACTTTAGGGTTAAACGTTCCACCAAAGTTATCGTAATGATCGTAACGACCAGCAACTTGCAGTTCTAGCTGCTCAGTAACTGGCATATTCAACTCTACAAATGCAGCGTACTGCGTACGGTCTGCTTCTGATAAGCTCGAGCCAAAACCAAAAACATCAACTAAATAACCATTTTCAGCACGCGCTTGAGAGTCTAAAGACGGAATATCTTTTAACTCTTCTCGGCGAGCCTCAATACCAAATGCAGCATAAATGGGTAACTCATTAAATGTAAATAAGTCGCCATTAAAGTTTAAATCCCATCCGTAAACTGTACTTTCACCACTTCTACTAGGGTTTGCTTTTGCAAGCTCAAGCACCGCATCATTATTAGCATCACCCTGTAAAAAAGGGTTGTAGAATGGCATTAACTGACCTTGCGAACAATTGAGCTGAGTTCCATCAAATGTAGCTAATGAACCGTCGGAGCATAATTCACCGGTGATTGCAGCATGAAATTGGTAGCGGTTGTAAATACCATCAATCGCTTCTTGCTCTGACTTAGAACGAGAAAATGTTACACCAGACTCCCAACTCCAGTCCCCAATGTAACCAGCTAGGCTACTGACTAAGCGCAAGTTTTTAGTTTCAACTTCAACTGTACGCGGTGAATTAAAACGTGCATCAAATGCAAAGCCATACACTTCTCGACCCGCTTGAGTGGTAAATGGATCAATATAAAGCTGGTCCATTAAGTCGTTACTGCCATCAGCGTTATCATAAATGAATAGCGCATCTTCTATGATAAACGGACCATCATCGTCGTTTATTTGATTGATTGGTGCAGGTGATGAATAGGCTTTTGATTTAGTTTGGCTATAGAAGAAATCGGTATGCCAATCTAAATCACCTAAGGTGCTGTTAAACATAAAGCCAGTTGAAAGGCTTTCAAATGGGGTTTCTAGGTAATCATCTTGGTTTGCATAGTAAGCACAAATTTGCTCACCATGCTCAGTCGTGACAAGCTCTGTTTTACAGTTTGGCGCTGGTAGTTCATTGCCATCTCGGCTGCTGAAGTAATAAATGTTTGGTGAGTTCTCAAGTTTCGGTAAATATGAGTAACCATTCACTAGATTAGGTGTTGCGGTATAACTTCTGTCGGTCGCTTTAAAGGCATTGCGGTCGTAAATATCAGCAAATACCGTTAAGTTACTTTCACCGATATTGGTTCCGTAGACTAAGTTAAGTTGCTTCTTAGCTTCATCATGACTGTCAAAACTATTGGTGTAAGAAGTGTTTACTTCAGCTCCTTGATAGTCATCTTTAAGAATATAGTTAATAACACCGGCTACCGCATCAGCACCATAAATTGCTGATGCGCCAGTGGCTAAAATATCAATGCGCTCGATTGCAGCAAGCGGAATTGAGTTTACATCGACAAAGTTCTCAGTGCCTGCTGCGAACGAGCTTGGTGCTACACGCCTACCATTAATGAGTGTTAATGTGGCAGATGGCCCCATACCTCGAAGGCTCGCAGCGGATTGACCCGCTGGCGTTGAGGTTGATGTACCACCACTTTCAGATGTTGAAAAGGTACCGGATCCGCCTTTAAATACGGATAAATCTTTTAATAATTCATGAATAGTGTTCGCTCCTGAGCGCTTGATTGCATCTTGGTCAAGCACGGTAAGCGGGATGGTTCCTTCTAAATCAACCCCTTTAATTCGTGATCCTGTTACTTCTACTCGTTCAATTTTTTCTGATTGTTGGTCGTTTTGAGCATACACAGTTTGTACTGGGCACAGCACAGCACTGATTGCTACAGCAATTGATAACTGACGAAACATATTGATTTACCTTTGCCTTAAAAAACACACGGCAAAACCGTGACATTTTGAATAATTGTTATAATTTTTTAGACAGGGCAGTGGGTTATAGACACAACTAGCCCCTCACAGGAAGTGAGGTGTGGCTACTCGTCAAACCACTCCGAAAGGTAGTGTGGAGAGTAGAAATATGTGCAAAGCGATAATGCGTTTTTCAACATAATTCCAATCCGTAAGGTCTTTTGACAAAGCTAGCGATACAGTGCTAGCTTACTCGCGTTTTTAAATGTTCCTTTTTTTTATAGCAAGCAACAAAAAGCTGCGCAAGCAATTTTCTAATATTTTTTTACAAGAGTGTAACAATATGAACATCCTTAAGGAGCAAAAGACTAAATATCAAACTTCAGCTTTTTCTTTGGTATTTAGTTTGTTTTTCGCATCATTTGGCGGCAAAGTCTATGCAAATGATCAACAGCAAACGTTGGTTTTAATTGGCGGATCTTTGACCACCTGCTCAAGTATGAGCCCTAAAAATTGTCTTTCGAATAAACAGATTAGTGGTAAACAGACTAATCAATATCGATTAAATAATGATGCTTTATCTGCAATAAAGACAAATTGGCCAACCAAGAACAAAAAAAATCGTCAGCAAACGCTTAAGGTATTAGCACAGATTGCACATCAAAAGTCAGGTGTGATCACCAAAAGTGATATTTTATGGGCTTGGCGCGATTTAGATAACAAGTTACTAAACGAGCTTACTGATTCAGAATACAACTTTGTCATAGACTCACTTGAAGTGGCTGTATCAAATACAGATTCGACCCGCCAAAAAGAGCAGGTCAGTACAAGCGATAATAACGAACGTGCAGCCAATGATATTTTAGACTTTGTTGCTGCTTCATTAAAAACAACCACCGAATCACCAACAATTTTAGCGGTTACTGCATCAAGCAGAGATCCATATGAATCAGCTGACTTTTATGAAGGGTTATTAAACTTTACTGGTGTTGAATCAAGCTGGTTACCTCTAACACCCGCCTTAGCAATTGCGATTACTAGTAAGCAATGTGAGAGTTTGGAATCTTTACGTACAGAGTCTATGGGCGTTTTTAATCGTGAGACTATTTACCCTGATCGAATCAAGGCCGAAAAAGCGCTTTGTGATAAAGGGGTCGATCATTTAGTTAAGCTGATTAAAAACGCGACGGGTATTATGTTTAACGGTGGCGATCAGAGTTTAACCAGAAAAGTACTGTTTGATGATAACGGTCAGCAATATCCTTGGACTCAGGCAATTTTACAAAGACCATTACTTGTTGGCACAAGCGCAGGTACAGCGGTGCAAAGTGGTGGTAAAAATGCCTATGGCACAGTGCCGATGATTTCAAATGGTACAAGTTTAGCGGCAATGAGAGAAGGCTCGTTTGCGGTATCACCGCCAAGTGAGCGCTGTGAAAATGAATGCGGTGATAAGCTTTCGGCTGATAGTCTTACCTATGAAAAACAAGGTGGGCTTGGCAGCTTTACTTATGGTGTTCTTGATACACACTTTAGCGAGCGCAACAGAACAATGCGTTTGGCAAGATTACTGGCAGATACCGGGCAACAGCATGGTTTTGGCATTGATGAGACCACCGCCCTTGTGTCAATTCGAGCTGGTGAAACTGCACTAATGACGGTGATTGGTAAAAGCGGTGTCGTGCATGTTCAATCAGATGCTAAAAACAGCGGCGCAATCAGTTATTGGCCTGCTGGTGCAGTTATTGATGTAACAAAGGATGGTTTTACTCTAGCTAAACGAACTGTAGATAATGCGCTCCCTAGTATTAAAATTCAGCCACTGCCGATGCAGCGTTTCGGCACTATATTTTCAGATGCTAAATTACGTTCGCTTGTACAAGCTATGTGCTTAACACAAGAGCAACAAGCAGTCGCTCAGCATGATGAGTTTTTATTGGACTTAAATGCCACTGACAATACTCATTATTACCGTGTAAACACCAGTAGTACAGGCTGTGCGGTAGAAAACCTAGCCTTTAAAGTTAAGACATTTTAAGGGTGTAAGGTACTGAAAAAGTAGTGGATTATTTGTTCATTATTAGTTAGCGTAAGACTAATAATGAACAAACCATGGAATGGGGTTATGAAATATAACGTACTACTTTTATTTATTTTTGGCTGTTTATTTGCCTATTTATCTATACCAGTCATAGGTTATGGTTCAGCTATTGCGATTCCAACCGAAGTACTTTCAGCCCTTTATGACTTGTCACCTAACTTTGCTTTATCAATGGTTGATATCGTTACTTTAGGCCTTCCTTTGTTAGCGTTACTTTTAGTATTTTTACTCATTAGTAAGTCCCTGTACCTTAGAGATAAAGCGTATTCATACTTTATATTGCTGACACCATTTTTAGCGCTGCATTTATATTTTGCTGTTAACAGCTTTTCTGCAAATATTGATAACACCACTTTACTGACTAGTCTGCCTAAGTATCTATTACTAGTGCTTTTTGTTGCGCTTTTTTCTACTCATAAGAAACCGAACTTTAGTTGATGTAAGTCATACGCGAAAGTTCAACATATAAGCTAATCTGTAATTAATCAGTGAACGAAGTTGATAACACAATGAAAAAATTACTGCTATTAACAAGTGGGGGTGATTGCCCTGGGCTTAATGGGGTGATCAGAGCGGTGGTTAAAGTAGCCGAGCATGATGGCAATTGGCAGGTGTATGGTAGCCGAAGAGCTTACTGTGGTGTGCTTGAAAAACCAAATGATATTATACACTTAACTAGTGAAGTGGTGGCGGGTATTCATGTTCGTGGTGGAACAATTCTCGAAACTGTTAATAAAGGGAATCCAACCGCTTTTCCTGCTGAAATAGCAGGCGAACAAGTGTTTATTGACCGCTCTGATGAGTTAATCAGTATTATTAAGCAACTTGGGTTTGATGCCGTTATAAATATTGGTGGTGATGGTTCGCATAGGGTATCTCAGCATTTATTTGAGCATGGCTTAAATATCGTAGGCGTACCAAAAACCATTGATAATGATTTATATGGCACTGATTACACAATTGGTTTTCAGACTGCTGTCGACACCGCCACCGAAGCAATTGATCGATTAATACCAACAGCGCAAAGTCATAACCGAGTGATTGTGACTGAGGTAATGGGACGCGATGCCGGTTGGATTTGTTTGCACTCTGCTATTGCAGCTGGCGCAGAAGTCGCGCTTATTCCAGAAATTCCTTACGATATTGAAGCGATTAAAGCCAAACTAACATCACGTTTTGATAAAGGCCACGGATTTGCCAATATTGTCATTTCAGAAGGAGCTAAACCTGTTGCTGGTGGTGTTGTTAGTAAACAATCAAATGAACTCGGTTACGAAAACCCTGTACTAGGTGGTATTGCTGAGCAGCTTGCTTCACAAATACGTGTAGCGCTTGACCTTGATGTAAGAGTAACCGTATTAGGGCATATTCAACGTGGTGGCACACCTAATGCGTTTGATAGGGTGCTTGCAGCAGAGTTTGGGGTGCAAGCATTTGATCTAGTAAAGCAAGGCCAATTTGGTTTTATCCCTGTCAGTAAAGACGGTGAAATTAAACCAATCAGTTTAAAAGAAGCTACTTCTCAATATCGCGTCATTCCTCTAGAACATCCTTTAATAACAAGTGCCCGCGCAATGGGCATGTGTTTAGGCGAATAATCTGCGAATTGATATAACTTCAATTCGCATAACTAATAGTTTTAAAACAACTTTCTCAGTTACGTTCGTAATAATTCATTGCGCAATTTATGTATTGCACAAAATTTATGCGTTAAAGCAAGCATTTTATTTAATGTAAAGTTCTTTAAAGATGGTTGATCTGTGCCTTTTTTGGTTTAGAATGATCGTTCACTCTAAACTAAGGAACTACACATGCAGCGCTCTCGCATTCCATTTTTTGCAGTGTCAGCTTTGGCTGGTGCTGTTTTATTATCAGGCTGCGGCCAATCAGAATCGGCTCAAGGGCAAACGCAGGCAGCTCAAGCTGTTCCTGTTGGCGTTATTGAGATGCAAAGTAAACCACTTACACTAACTAAAGAATTGCCAGGTCGTGTGGCTGCTTCACGTATTGCGCAAATTCGTCCGCAGGTTAACGGTATTATTCAGTCTCGTATGTTTGTTGAAGGTGCTGAGGTTGAAAAAGGCCAAGCTTTATATCAGATTGACCCATCTACATTTGAAGCTGAAGTAGCGACTAGTAAAGCCGCTATTACTAAAGCTCAAGCCAGTATTGCTAATGCCAAGGCAAAAGCAGAACGCTACAAAGAGCTATTGAGCATCAAAGCTGTAAGCCAACAAGATTACGACGAAGCTGATGCAGCATACAAAGGTGCAAAAGCTGATTTACTAACGGCTCAAGCGCAGCTTAAAACCGCTGAAATCAATTTAAACTACAGCAAAGTATTAGCGCCAATTAGTGGCCAAATTGGTAAATCAGATGTCACAGCCGGTGCCCTTGTGAGTGCTAATCAAGCAACAGCATTAGCAACCATTACTCAATTAGACCCAATCTATGTTGATTTAACTCAGTCAAGCAGTGAACTAACACGTTTGAAAAAAGCCATTGCTGCGGGTGAGCTTGATAAAGATGCCGCTTTACATTCAAAAGTTGAATTAAAGATGGAAGACGGCAGCACTTATCAACATAAAGGTACATTGCAATTCTCTGAAGTGACTGTTGATCCAAGCACAGGCTCAGTAACCTTGCGTGCTGAATTTCCTAACCCTGAAAAATTACTGTTGCCAGGTATGTATGTTCGTGCAGTGATTGTTGAAGGTGTGAAAAGTGATGCGATTTTAGCACCACAGCGTGGCGTAAGCAGAAACACCAAAGGTGAGCCTACTGCCATGGTAGTAAGCAAAGGCAATACCGTAGAAGCACGCGTGCTTAAAACTGATCGTACTGTTGGTTCAAATTGGTTAGTGACAGACGGCCTAAACAGTGGCGATAAGTTAATTGTTGAAGGTTTACAGAAAATCCGCCCAGGTGCACCAGTCAATGCAATGCCTGCAGAATCAGCAGCTAACAGCCAGTAACGGAGAAACTTAATGTCACGATTTTTTATTGATCGGCCCATATTTGCATGGGTGCTTGCTATCGTTGTGATGCTGGCAGGTATCTTAGCAATTAGAAGTTTGCCGGTTGCGCAGTATCCATCCATTGCACCACCTGCAATTAGTATTCAAGCCACATACCCTGGTGCGTCGGCCCGTACTCTAGAAGATACGGTTACACAGGTTATTGAACAAAAAATGAAAGGGTTAGATGGCTTGCTCTACATGTCTTCAACCTCTGAGTCTAACGGCTCAGCGACGTTAACCTTAACATTTAGTGCAGATACAGACCCTGATATCGCACAGGTTCAAGTACAAAACAAATTGTCGCTTGCAACACCGTTATTACCAGAAGAAGTACAACGTCAAGGTGTGTCGGTTGCAAAATCTGCCCGTAACTTCTTAATGGTTGTAGGATTTGTATCTGAGGACGGCAGTATGAACAACATCGATATCGGTGATTATGTTTCATCAAACGTGCTTGATATTATTTCGCGTGTAAACGGTGTAGGTGAAGTACAGCTGTTTGGCTCTCAATACGCAATGCGTATTTGGTTAGACCCAGCTAAATTACTAAAATACTCATTAACTCCTGCTGATATTAGTGCTGCAATCAGTGCTCAAAATGCGCAGGTTTCAGCAGGTCAACTAGGTGCATTGCCAGCGGTGAGTGGCCAGCAATTAAATGCAACGGTGACTGCACAAAGCCGCTTACAAACGCCTGAGCAATTTAGAAATATTTTTGTAAAAACCAATGCTGATGGTTCAGTTGTTCGTTTAAGTGACGTTGCTGATGTTGAATTAGGTGGTGAAAACTACGGTGTTGTTGCGCGTTTTAACGGCAAACCGGCATCAGGTTTAGGTGTTAAGCTTGCCAGTGGTGCTAATGCACTTGATACAGCAGATGGCGTAAAAGCCGCTCTTGCTGAACTTGAGCCTTTCTTCCCTGAAGGTTTAACAACGGTTGTTCCTTACGATACGACGCCATTCGTATCACTTTCAATTGAAAAAGTTGTCAGCACTCTCATCGAAGCTGTTGTGCTGGTGTTCTTGGTCATGTACTTATTCTTACAGAACTTCAGAGCAACACTTATTCCGACTATTGCAGTACCTGTTGTATTGCTTGGTACGTTTGCTATCTTGCAAGTGTTTGGCTTCTCAATTAATACCCTAACCATGTTTGCGATGGTACTTGCAATCGGTCTACTGGTAGATGATGCAATCGTCGTGGTTGAAAACGTTGAACGTGTTATGACTGAAGAGAACTTATCTCCTCTTGAAGCAACACGTAAATCAATGGATGAAATTAAAGGTGCCCTTGTTGGTATTGCGATGGTGCTTTCGGCAGTATTCGTGCCTATGGCGTTCTTCCCTGGCTCAACAGGGGTTATTTATCGCCAGTTCTCAATTACCTTGGTAACTGCGATGAGTTTATCAGTGTTGGTTGCATTGATTTTAACGCCAGCTTTATGTGCGACTATGCTAAAACCTAGTCATGTACATAACGATAAGTCTTTATTTGGTCGTTTCTTCCTTGGCTTTAACCGTGGTTTTGACAGAACGAACTCGGGTACACAAGGTTTTGTGTCTCGCATGATCAAGCACAGTAAACGCTATTTACTTATTTACGGTTTAATCGTTGGTGGCATGGTGTTTATTTTCTCACAATTACCATCGGCATTCTTACCAGATGAAGACCAAGGTATTTTGTTTAATCAAGTAAGCTTACCTGCCGGTGCAACCACAGAGCAAACGTTAAAAGTTGTTGAAAAGATGGAACATCACTTCTTAGAAGAACAATCAGAAGCGGTAAAATCTATCTTTACGGTAACAGGCTTTAGCTTTGCAGGTTCTGGTCAAAACGCGGCAATCGGTTTTGTGGGTTTAAAACACTGGGATGAGCGTCAACGCCCTGATCTAACCGTCGGTGCGGTTGCAGGTAAAGCCATGGGGTACTTCTCAACCATTAAAGAAGCATTCGTGTTTGCTTTCCCACCTCCTGCGGTTGTTGAGCTTGGTACTGCAAACGGTTTCACCTTGTTCTTACAAGATAGGGTTGGTCTAGGTCACGAAAAACTACTTGAAGCACGCAACATGTTTTTAGGTATGGCTGCACAAAACCCGGTGTTATCAGGTGTGCGCCCGAATGGTCAAGAAGATAAGCCAGAGCTTGAGCTTGATATTGATTTAGCAAAAGCCGAAGCATTAGGCCTAACGCAAGCAGATATCAATAATACGTTATCAACGGCTTGGGGTAGTAGCTATGTAAATGACTTTATTGACCGTGGTCGTGTGAAAAAAGTGTACTTACAAGGTACGCCAGAATCACGCATGGTGCCAGAAGACCTAGATGAGTGGTATGTACGTAACAATAATGGTGACATGGTGCCATTTACTGCCTTTGCTCATTCTTATTGGACTTATGGCTCACCGCGTCTTGAGCGTTATAACGGCTTCTCAGCGATGGAAATCCAAGGTGCTGCTGCACCGGGTTACAGTACGGGTCAAGCGATGGCTGAAGTTGAGAAAATGGTTAAAAAGTTACCACCGGGTGTATCGTTCGAATGGACAGGTATTTCATATGAAGAACGTTTAAGTGGTGGTCAAGCGCCATTACTTTATGCACTTTCATTATTGGTTGTATTCCTATGTTTAGCGGCGTTATATGAGAGCTGGTCAGTTCCTGCAGCGGTTATGCTCATTGTACCGCTTGGTGTATTTGGTGCGTCGATTGCGTCATTTGTATTTAATTTATCAAACGATATTTATCTACAAGTGGGTCTATTAACCACCATAGGTTTGGCATCAAAAAATGCCATCTTAATTGTAGAGTTTGCTATTCATAAAATGGATGAAGGTATGAAACTTGTCGATGCCGCGGTAGCAGCTATTCGTCTACGTTTACGTCCAATCTTTATGACATCAATGGCATTTGTGTGTGGTGTACTACCACTGGCAATTGCATCAAGTGCAGGCTCAGGTGCACAAAACGCACTCGGTATTGCTGTTATTGGCGGTACGCTTGCGTCATCGACCATTGTGGTAATCTTTGTGCCGCTGTTCTTTGTACTGGTGCGCCGAGTATTCCCAGGCAAAACAAAATCAACTAATGAGGAGCAGGCATAATGAAAGCTAAACTTATCTCAGTGTCTGTTGCTGCACTTATGTTATCTGCATGTAATATGGCGCCAGATATGGAGCAACGTGAATTACCCGTTGCTCAAAACTATGATATTCAAGGTACAGCGGGCGATATCAATGCGCTCAATTGGCAGTCATTTTTCAGTAATGCGCAACTTCAACAACTAATTGCGCTAACGCTTGAAAACAACAAAGATATTAAAACTGCTGCACTGAATGTGCAGCAGGTTAGAGCAATGTATCAGATTGAAGATTCTGCACTTTACCCAAGCATTGATCTCAATGCATCGGGTACTCGTCAGCGTCTTCCAGCAGATTTATCTGGTACTGGTCAAGCAACTATCTCTGAAAACTATTCAGCAACTGTTGGCTTAACCGCTTATGAGATTGATCTTTGGGGCAAAGTCCGCAACCAATCCGAGCAGGCTTTGCAAAACCTATATGCTGCTGAGTACAGTTTAACCAGTGTTCGCATTAGTTTGATTTCTGAATTAGTGAATGCATGGCTTAACTATGCGACTGACAAAGAGCTATTGGCTTTAGCAAACGAGACTTTAAAGTCTCAGCAGGAGTCTTTAGAGCTAACCCGTAAAACATTTGCTCTAGGTGCTGCCTCTCAGTTAACGCTATCGCAACTTGAAAGCACAGTAGCAACCGCGAAAGTTGATATCGCAAACTATCAGCGTTTATTAAAGCGCGATAAAAATGCCCTCGACTTTTTAGTGGGTAAAACCGTGACTGCGGATTTATTACCATCACAAAATATTGATGATGTACTGAGTTTACCGGATGTGCCAGTAGGGTTACCGTCAGAGCTTCTTACTCAGCGACCTGATATCAAAGCTGCAGAGCATGATTTATTGGCAGCCAATGCAAATATTGGTGTGGCAAAAGCGGCATTCTATCCAAGCATCAGTTTAACCGCGAATGCGGGTACAGCTTCTGCTGACTTGAGTAATCTTTTTGATTCAGGTTCAGGTACTTGGAGTTTTGTACCTTCAGTAAACTTGCCTATTTTTAATATGGGTCGCAATCAAGCTAATCTCGATGTTGCAAAAGCACAGCAAGAAATGGCAATAACCAGTTACGAGCAAACCATTCAACAGGCATTTAAAGAAGTCTCTGATGCCCTTGCTGACCGTGAAGGTTATATGCACCAGCTAGATGCCCTGAATGATTTGTACCAAAGTAATGAGCTATCTTTTACTTTATCGGATGCGCGTTTTCAAAAAGGCGCAGACAGCTACTTGCAAGTATTGGATGCACAACGAAATTGGTACAGTGCAGGACAACAGTTAATTTTGGGTAAGCAAGCGTATTTGGCGAGCCAAATTAATTTGTATAAAGCACTGGGCGGCGGCTGGAATGCACAAAATACTGTGCAATAAATCAGCAAAAGCATAATTTATTTAAGGTTTTGCAGGATCTTAGTTGTTTTGACTCTCCTCTAAGATTAAGATCCTGTAAACCTTATTTAAATTAAAGTTAACCATAGTCAGTAAAGCTTGGAGAAACCATGACGCAAAAAACAAAAAGACACAATGACCCTGCGCTTGCCGAGGCAAGACGTAATCAAGTGCTTTGTGCCGCGGCAGATTGTTTTCGACGTAAAGGCTATCATGGCGCGGGAATGGCGGAAATCTCGAAGACTGCGGGTATGAGTGCTGGCCATATCTATAATTACTTCGCCAGTAAAGAAGCAATTATAGAATCGATTGTTGAACGTGATATGGAAGAAATGTTCTCAATCTTTAAAGAGTTTGCTGATAAACCCGGCGATCGTGTCACTGTTCTGCTAGATGGTCTTGACCGAGGCGTTGAGCGCCATACCGATTTGAGTCAAGGTGCGCTTGATTTAGAAATGCTTGCCGAGGCAGCACGTAATGAAAAAGTCGCTAACTTACTGCGTGAGTCAGATAGCCACGCCCGTGATTCAATGCGCGAATTATTAGTGGGTGAAAGAGGGCCGTTACAAGGAACGGCACTTGAAGAAGTGAATGCTCGTATCGAAGTGATGTTTTCTGTGATGGGGGGGCTTTTACTACGCAAAATGCTGAACCCAGATCTAGATATTAATGAATTACTTAAAGCACTTCGCCCAACAATGAAAACCTTGTTACTACCTTTTGAATAAAGCGCATCTACTAGCGCTTACTAAAGCTTTAGATAGTTACGAACTAAATTTAATGGCAATAAATCGATTTACAAAACGAAATTTTGCCTTAGTAGCATAGGGTTTTCATACCTATCAATCGACGTACTAATTAGGTAAATTGGTATCAAATGATTGATTATTTTCACTTAACGTGAACACTCTACTAAAGTTTGCAATGTCAGCAATTGCCTTGTGATTAGCATCAACTTCAAACAACGCACTGTAGTTTATGGTGAATGCTTGTGTTGTAGGGCATGTTATTTGAACAGGCACGACAATATATGATTCATTAAAATGTGAGTCGATTTTTAAATCCCCCTTATTATGCAGCTTACAGCCTATGTCATTCTGATTCACAACCAAATGTTTAGCTAAGTATTTTAAAATACTCTCTTTTTGGCTCTTGATCTCTTGCCATGTAATTACATCATTTGTGTTAATGTCAAAAGGTATAACATGTTCTAAGTCAATAACAGCAACTTGCCATTGCCCTTTTAACACTAACTGCTCGTTTTCGGTTTTTGTTAAGTTAAGATACGCTGTACTTAATTGATGGGCGTTTATTTTAAAGCTACATGCTATTAAAAATAAAAGAGCCGCTGCTAAGATTTTCATGATAATTCCTTAATTGCTAGTGTTAGTGAGTGCTAAAAGTTTTTTATCACTGTCTAATTTAGCTTGTTGCCAGTTCATTTCTGCCCAGTATTTAGCTTTTACATTATTTTTATCTAGTGTTAAGTAATACAAAGCTAAATCACTGGCATGATAGGTGTCTTGACGCCGTTCTCTTAGTATCACTCGCTTTCTCATTTTTTCTTGCCATTTATCTGATTGGTTCTCAATTTTTTCAGCTTGCGCTAGGCGTAATAATATAGCGTCTTCCAAATTAGTATTTTCAGCAGTTAAACGTGCTAACGTTGATAATACTAGCTGGTGGTTTTTCTTTGCCATCTGAGCGTCAGCCCATAGAACAACTAAACTGACAGGGGCTGTTTTTAGGTCAAGGTTACTGAGGTAAGTTATCGTTTGTTCTGGATTGCCTAACCTATAGGCCATCTCGGCGAGCACATGACGCGTGTTTCTAGTCATTGACGATTCTTTTACAATGGTTTGTAAAGCTTGATAACTTTGCTCAAGTTCACCTGTTTGACTCTTAACATCGAGAGAGCAGGTAGAAATAGTTTCCAGTCCAACTAAACCAAATAATGATAAACACTGTGCAAGTGCTTGTTCAAATCGACCTTTAACCATCAGTAAATTTGCTTTTAATAAAATAGCATTCGTATGATCAGGTTTGCGTGAGATAACTTCTGTCAGAATATTAATTGCTGTTTCAAACTCATGTTCTCTTTGTAGTAAGCGAGCATAAAAATAATGTATATCGGGATCTTCGGTTAGAGTAATTTGTTTTTCTAAATAGCTTTTTAACATACCTTGATTTGTTTCTGTTTGACCAACAAATTGGCTTTTATTAAATAAGGCGGTTAGTTGCTCTTTAGTGAATTCAGTTTCTTTCGGTTTGCTTGATAAGGCTATAACATCTTTATCATTGGGTATATAAGGATCCGCATGAGTGTAAGTGCTAAAAACGAAAGCTATGTATAAAAGATATTTCATGATTGCTCCAGAAATAGCCATCCGTGGCCAAGCTAAAAACTAATTCCCGTTTAATAGATCATCAAAATTTGCCTCAGAACCTGTATTAATAAATTCTCGACCATTCAATCGAAGAGGTTCATCATTTACATCTTGAATAAATGCGGCGCGACCAAGCGTTGCAAAGTCAACTTGTAAGGTCTCTATCGTGATACTTACTGTTGCTGTTACCTGACTATTCACACCATCACTGACTGCAAATTGAAAACTATCAGAACCGACAGTCTCTAGGTTTGGCGTATAAATATAGCTACCATCCGTATTTACATTTACAGTACCTAAACTTGGCTCACTCACTAAACTAAACGTTAACGTATCGCCATCAGGGTCTGAGCCTTCAAGCATGTCGTTAATAACGGTTTCAGTCTGAGTGGTTACCATTACATCTTCTGCGCTAGGTGCTGAATTAACGACTTCAGTATCCATATTTTTCTTACTATCACTATCGTTACAAGCGACTAGTAAGCCAGACAATACAATGAGTGTGATACTTGAGAGTTGTAATTTACACATAATGACTCTCCTGTTTATTTAGAACCAGCAATTGGAGTCGCAAGGTATGGGAAACTGCTATCCATCATGCTTGCATCAAGAGGCGCACCATCTGTGAAAGGTACATTACCAACACTTGCATCATCTGATGTACATAAACCAAGATCTGTGTCTGTGCCATTAACAGGGATCGGATAACATAAACGGCCCATTACAACACGTAATGCGATATCAACTACATCATCACCAGGGCGACGGCCATTCGGAAAGCCTGCTAAATCATCACCTGCGACACCAAATGCTGATTGCTCATTTTGAGGTGTTGCGGCAATTGCTGTGTTTAAGCGCAGCATTTCAGATGGCGTTACTGTAGCAAGTTGATTTACACCAGGGAAACCCGTTAAAAATGCGGTGACTAAATCATTTCGTGGGAAGTTAGTCGGTGCCAATGTTTCAATATCTGTGCCCAACGTCGTATTAACAGCGTCTTTAAAGAGAATATTTAATAATTCAGGTAAAGAAGGGTGGGTAACATAGTCGGCAAATTGACCATCATCGGCAGGTGCTGAAGTAGAAAATGTGTCTTTATCTTTAAGGCCAATTACTAATTCGTTCACTAATGGGTTACCAAGACGCGAAACCTGCGTTAAAGCACCGCCATTTACCGAAGTTTTTGCAAATGCGGCATTAGGATTTAAAATGCGTGCTTGGGGCAAACTTGCGGTTGTCCAGCTACCAATTGTGCCATTCCCTTCACCTATTACACAGGCTTTTGGTACCTCTACAGCAATTGCAGTGACATTCTTCATAGCTAAGTCATCATTATCAGCTGTTTGTGTAATACCGCCTGGGAATCCACCACCATCCCCTGCACCTGGCGCACTATCACCTTCAACAGGGACGTAATTAACTAAATCAAATGTTTTGCCTAGATTCACAACAAATGGGTCTTTTCTTTGACCTACAAACACTTTGCCCATGCCATCACACCCAGGCAGTGCGACACTATAAACAAATTGATTTGCGTACTCTTGGTATGAAGCCATTGAAGAGAATGTCTTATTACCAATGTAATCGAGAGGTTTATAAAAATCGTTGCTGCTATTGGTGGTGTTTGTCAGCATGCTTTTTGTGCCGGAACGTTGTGAGCCAGAAATTACACTCACAGTATATGACTCACTGAAATTAACGGCAGCATTATTGCCTGCTGAAACGCCACCAACATTTTTTAGAGGAACTGCGACTGTTCTTTGATTACCTTCGGGGCCGACGGTAAGAGCAACTCCCATATTGTTGTTCGGTAACATACTTTTAAAATTAAATGCGAATGTCATATCTTCAACAGCATCACCATCGTTATCAATATGGATGCTATAAGTCGCGTCTGGATCCATCGCAAAGTAGTTTGGTCCGCCATAGGCATCTTGCAAAGGAATATAATTGGCAATAAAGGTTACGTAGTCACCTCGACCTTCTTCGTAACTATTAAAAGCATAAAAGTCAGTCGAATCTAACGTTGGAAAGCGCGTAATATTAGGTGCTTCTCGGTGGCTAGATGCTTCAGAAATAGAAGTGAATAAGGTACTACATACTGCAATAGTGATTAGAGATGGTATTACTTTGTTCATGACTTTTTCCTTAGTTGTAAAATAAGTCATTGCTAGTAACGAATTGGTAATCTTATTGGATGCAAAAAAGTTAAAGTTTTTTAGAAAAAAGTAAAAAGCCGTGTTTAAACACGGCTTTTAATTTACAAAATAATGAGCTCTGTAGTGAAAAGTACCTCAGTTGGAGAGCCATTTGGCGAGCCTCCTAGAGGCTCTAAACTGATAGCGAGTAGTGAAATTTCTGTCGCATCAAACTCTATGTGTTTTGATAATTCAAGTGTTCCCGATTTTGGAAGTAAACCTAAAGAAACCGGCGCATCTTTACCTTTTAAGATCATCCATAGCTCATAATCTTTATCAGTGCGCGGAACAAGTGCTGTTGCAGCTCGAATCGATAAGTTTTCATCTTTTACATCAATAAACCAAAGGGGTTGTTCAGCCTCATTTTTAAAAAGGGCTATTTGTTCTGATTTAACTTTCGTTATTTCCTGAGGTTGCCAAATAATTAAAGCTAACACTATACATGCAGCCGTAGCGATGAGTGACCAAGCTTGTAATATTGATGATTTAGATTTATTTGGCTTGCTTGTTATAGGTATTACCTGAGGATCGATCCTGCTAACAATTTTCTGCCAAACATGTTCATCTGGAGGCACAGATTCTATTGAACTTGCAAGGTTGTTCAAGTGTTGTTCCCACATCCAAGTTGCTTCACGTGCCCGCGTTGAAGTTAGCATTAACCGAGTGAATCTATCTCTTGCTGAACCACGTAATGTCCCCAGTACATATTCAGCCGCTAACATATCAATGAGTGTTTGATTTTCATAATTCATAGCGTTAAGCACCTTTGTAGTTGCTGTAAACCACGTCGGATCCAGCTTTTGACTGTTCCAAGCGGTGTCGCGATGTGGTCAACTAATTCGTGATGAGTCAAACCTCTATAGTATGCTAAATGAATAGCCTGTCTTTGCTGAGGATCAAGCTGTTCGATACAATCTACCAATTTGCTGTTGTCTTCATAATTAACATCAATAGGTAAATCATCTAAATGATCATTTTCATCAACAAGAGTTTGTTCCTTACGGACTTTGTGATGGCGAATCATATCTAGGCTTCGATATCTAACTATGCTGATCATCCAAGACATAACAGCGCCTTTAGATGATTGATATTCACTTGCGTTATGCCAAACTTTAACAAAAGCATCTTGTAAAGCTTCCTCGGCGTGCGCTCGATTGCCAAGCATCTTAAGACTTATTGCGAAAAGTGTTGCGCTGGTCTTCTGATATAAGTGACCAAAAGCAATTTTATCGCCTTTAGCTGTAGCACTTAATAGGGTTAATAATTCATCGTTTTCCATAGATTTCCTTTGTTATTATTAATAACGATTAGCTGA
Organism: Pseudoalteromonas sp. S1650; assembly: GCF_005887195.1. Lineage (NCBI taxonomy): Bacteria > Pseudomonadati > Pseudomonadota > Gammaproteobacteria > Alteromonadales > Pseudoalteromonadaceae > Pseudoalteromonas > Pseudoalteromonas sp. S1650. The sequence continues at coordinate 80,783 of NZ_PNDF01000007.1, forward strand.
CAGTTTTAGATGCAATTCATTTATGTTTTTACAAAAAGAATGGTTTAATTTTGTAAAAGTAATTCTTTTCCATTAGTTAGCGTAGCAGGGTTGCAAGACAAGGCAAACTTACATGTGAATATTATGTAAACTTGTGTAAGTTATTCATAAAGTAGTGAAAAAATGTCCTAAACTAAATTGGTAAGCTTTTTAATAATTGCTAAGTTGCTGATTTTTCATAGTCTATAAAGCTATTTAAATGGCTTTATATGGAGTGAAATTTGCAAGGTATTGTGCAATTAGAATAACAGGGAGTGATTATGTGGGCAGCATTTAGTTACTTAGCATTAGCGATTGTATTTATAATTGCGGCTATTCGCGTAGAAACTGTGTACTTTGCACTGTTTTTTTATTGGACTGCACTGTCGTTACTATTAGTCAGTGGCGCATATATTTTTAATATCGCACGTATTTTCAGAAAACGTGAAAATGGCGTTATTCCTATCTATATTCGTTGGGCTTTTATCCCCTTTTTATTGGGTGCACAGCTTTACAATGCTTGGTCGCGTAAACACGATAAAGTGCCGCCATTACAACAAATTAATGAGCATTTATTTTTAGCCTGTCGTTTATTTCCTTCCGATATAGACACTATGAAAGAAATGGGTATTACGGCTATTTTAGATGTAACTTGCGAGTTTGATGGCCTTGAATGGTCTTCTACCCAAGAGAATATTCGTTATTTAAATATTCCTGTTCTTGATCATAGCGTGCCAACACGCGCGCAACTACATCAAGCAATTAATTGGATTGACCATCAAGTAAAAGCTGATAGACGTGTGGTAGTGCATTGCGCTTTAGGACGAGGCCGTTCTGTATTTGTGATGGCAGCTTACTTACTTAGCCAAAATAAAGATGCCGATGTACACCAAGTACTCGCACAAATTAAAGAAACTAGAGAAACTGCAAATTTAAACAAGCGCCAGCTGCGTCATCTAGTGCGTCGCCATCGTAGAGGTGACTTATTAATCAAAAATAAAGCTGTGCTCATTGCTAACCCTGTTTCTGGCACAAAACTGTGGGAAGCTAAACGTAAGCAAATTACATCTCGTTTGTCTGAGTATTACGATTTAACTGTTTACACCACTTCAGAGCAGGTAAATGGTACTGAGTTAGCCAAAGAAGCACTTGAATTGAACCCTGATGTAGTCATCGCCTGTGGTGGTGATGGTACAGTAACAGAGGTGGCAAGTGTACTTGTTAATACAGACTGTAAACTGGGGATTATTCCTTTAGGTACTGCAAATGCCCTCGCTCATGTGTTGATGGGTATACAATCGAAGCTTATTCCGGTAGAGCAGGCGTGTGAGCTTATTATTGAAGGGCAGGCGAGTCGGATAGATACCGCTGTGTGTAATGGCGAGCGTATGTTATTACTTGCAGGAATTGGTTTTGAACAAAAGATGATTGAAAAAGCCCATCGTGATGCTAAAAATGAGTCTGGGCAATTAGCTTATTTACAAGGGTTTTGGCAAGCATTAGGTGAGCATGAAGCGCAAGACTATATTGTTACTATTGATAATAACGATGAGCAAACAATCAATACCACCAGTTTAATCATCGCCAACGCCGCGCCATTTACTACTTTACTTGCTCAATCTGCAGGGCAGCCAGATCACAAAGATGGTTTATTGGATGTTAACTGGCTAACACCTAGTGCCGATTCTAAAGCGAGTACTTTAAGTATTGCGGAGTTAGTGTTCTCGAGTATTACACAAACTAGTTTTGCTATTAACAGTCACCACACAAATGCTAAACGAGTGACAGTACAAGCAGCAAAAGGGTTGAGCTATGTTATTGATGGTGAGGTGAAAACCGCAGATAAACTAGAGGTGGAGATATCACCGAAATCGCTTTCGGTGATTGTAGCTGCTGAAGATTAAGTGGTTACTTTTTGATGCTTTTCCATTGGAAAGTGCCATCATCAGCTAGGTCATTATTTATAAAGGTATCAATATATAACTGCTCTACTTTTTCACGTGCCCAAGGGGTCTTTCGTAAAAATTTAAGACTCGACTTTACACTTGGGTCATTTTGAAAGCAGCGTACATCGACGTGCGCTGCCATACCTTCCCAACCAAGTTTTTCTTCAAGTTTAGTAACGATGTCGGCTAATTTAACGCCATGTAACGGATTATTTGGTTGATTGTCCATGATAAGTCTTAGGTTATTTGCAACCGCGCAATAGTACCCTATCTGTACGTTTTAATCTAATTGACGTGAATCGTTTTCGTTTGTTTAGGGTAAATAATCTCGCCATTTGCATTTAGTCTGAGCCACGCCAAATCACTGTTTGAAAAATTAGGCTGTTTGGCGCTGCAAATTAAGGTCATCTCGCCAACGACAATATAGGCACCTTCGGTATAGCGTTTATTTTCATACCAACACACTTTTTCATTGTTTAACGCCTCTTGACCATCAAGCACGATTAATGGTTTTTCCTTAGCGTGCGCTTGATTTAGAAACCCTAAAGTAAACAAAGTACTTAACAGTAAAATTTTCTTTAACAAAATACGCCTCCCGTTGGGCAGATTTGTATAACTACACTAAGCTTATGACAAGGAATAAATAATAAAAAGGTGAACACATGCAATTTGATAAAAATATGATCGATGAACTAACCCTGCTTGCAAAATTTCCTCGTAACTCTCAAATGCAGGGAATTAAAATACACTCCGATGCAGAAAACTCAATTAAAGATGCAGCAAAACGGCTTTATGATAAAGGTATTACTGACAGTCCTGATGGGGGCTACTTAACGGACTTAGGGCTCGATTTAATTAACCATGTGAGTGTGATTAACTCAGCGCTTAGATAACAAATAAAAAAGGCCCGAAATGTTCGGGCCTTTTTAAAAACAAATCTTAAAGCTTAAATCGCATCTGGCTGGTTTTGCGGTGCAGCATCAATAAAGGCATCAAGCTTATTACATTGCTCATATACCGCAGCAATTTTAGGGTACTTGGTCATATCGACTTTAAAGCGCAAGGCATTAAATACTTGCGGCACTAAGCACACATCAGCAAGCGTTGGTTTGTTGCCCACACAAAAAGTGTTCGCTTCATTAAGTAGCTTTTCGATACTTTCAAAGCCAACTTCTACCCAATGCTTATACCAGGTCGTTTTTGCTTCTTCATCAACACCAAGATCGTTAGCCAAGTACTTTAATACACGCAAATTATCGATAGGGTGGATATCGCACGCTACGGCATAACATAAATTACGGATCTGAGCTTTTTGCCATGCATCACCCGTTAAAAGAGGCGTTTCTGGATGAGTTTCTTCTAACCACTCTAAAATAGCCAGCGATTGCGCAAGTACACCTTGATCAGTTTCAAGTGCTGGCAATAACCCTTGTGGGTTCTTAGCTAGGTACTCGTCACTTTGCTGTTCTGATTTTAATAAATTAACCGTCACCAACTCGTGATCAATGTTCTTTAAATTAAGCGCAATGCGAACTCGGTATGCAGCTGATGAACGAAAATAGCTATAAAGTTTCATTATACGTCCTATTTACCTGTGAAATGTTTTTTAATAGTGCGCCAACAATCTGTGTAGTTAGGCTGACGCTCTTTACCTTCAAGGGCATATTTAGTTGGTGAAATAACGTAACGCGATTCGAACATAAATGCCAAAGTGTTTTCGTAGCGTTGTGGTTCAAGCTCAGCATTTGATGCTTTTTCGAATACATCTGCTTCTGGACCATGTGGCGACATACAGTTATGTAAGCTCGAACCACCTGGTACAAAGCCATGTTCTTTGGCATCGTACACACCTTCGATTAAGCCCATAAACTCACTCATAATATTACGGTGGTAATAAGGTGGGCGGAATGTGTTCTCAGCCACCATCCAACGTGGAGGGAAGATAGCAAAATCGATATTAGCGACACCTTCTGTACCCGATGGTGATGTTAATACAGTAAAGATTGATGGATCTGGGTGATCGTAACTTACTGTATTCATAACATTGAATCGAGCAAGGTCATACTTGTAAGGTGCACTGTTACCCGTCCAAGCAACCACATCTAATGGCGAGTGGCCAATATCACAACGGAACATATTGCCATTGAATTTAGCAACGAGTTCAAAATCACCTTCTACATCTTCAAAAGCAGCTACAGGGTAGTGGAAGTCACGGTCATTAGCATAACCATTGGCACCCACTGGGCCGCGCTCTGGTAAAATATAGGCATGGCCATAGTTTTCACAGATGTAGCCACGTGCTGTATCGGTGAGCAAATCAACTGCGAACTTAATGCCACGAGGAATTACGGCAATTTCTCCTGCACGAACGGTGAGTATCCCGCACTCGGTTTTAAGTAATAGCTCACCTTGTTGCGGCACGAATAACATTTCACCGTCAGCATTATAAAAGTAACGGTGTTGCATTGATTTATTAGCGACATAAATATGAATACCAATACCTGTTTGTGCATTGGCACTACCGTTGGCAGCCATAGTGACTAAACCATCTATAAAATCAGTTGGCTTCGAAGGAATGTCAATTGGATCCCAACGCAGCATTGTCGGAGGTGTTGGCACTTCTGTAATAGGAGCGGTGCGAATAAGGCCATTATCAATTGGCGTGTAATCACCTTGTATTACAGACGGGCGAATGCGGTAAAACCAAGTACGACGGTTATCAGCACGGGGCGCTGTAAATGCCGTTGTGCTGAACTGCTCAGCATATAAATCGTATTTTACTTTTTGCGGGCTGAATTGACCGATAGGTAATGCACCGGGTAATGCTTCGGTTTCCAATTCATTACCAAAGCCTGTCATATATTGTAATTCGTTATTCATCACTAGACTCCTGAAAGGTTTTAGGTAAGATACTCTCATGTGAGACTAAATTCAAACTACACTGAATTTACTTGTGTAAATATTCTTTGACAGTAGTGCAGCCATGACGACAGATAATCAAACAACGCTCGATTTACAACAGTTCTTACCTTATTCACTAACTAATATTGCAATGCAAATGAGTGAACAGTTTAGTGAGCTATATCAACAGCAGTTCGATTTAACCGTGCCACAATGGCGTATAGTTGCGAATTTGGCCCAATATGGCGAGCGCACTGCTAAAGAATTATGTGATATGGCACGAATGAATAAATCAACGGTGTCTCGAGCAGTAAAGTCGCTATTGACCAGAAACCTTATAATAGCCAAAGAAAACCCTAAGGATAAACGCGCAAGTTTGTTATCGCTTTCCGTTGAGGGGAACCGTCTTCATGAACAAATTGTGCCGTTAGCAAATGAGTGGCAAGCAAGTTTAGTGAGTGACTTAGATAGCCAAGAACTTAAACAATTTATGAACACTCTTAGTAAGCTTTCCAATCACTTAAATAAAAATGTTTAAATCTGTAATCAAGGCTTTATAGCAATTGATTTAGACAATCGATACGTATATGATAATGGCTATCATTTACAATTAGAAACTTGGATGTCCCCCCTATGAAATTAGCGTTAAACACCGTTAAAACACTAGGTCTTAGCCTAGTATTAGCATCTACTTTTATTGCCCAACCTGTATTGGCAAATGGCCCAATTGGTGAGCACGTTAATCATCTAAAAGAAAATTTAAAAGATTACTCAGAAGACGTTGAGTGGATGATCGGTAAAGTTGACACCATGGTTACCGATTATGAAACAAAAGGCGCAAAAGCAGTTAAAAGCGATGATTTAATTGAATACTGGGAATCAGTAAAGTTTCACAGTGCGATTGAAACGAATTATGTACCGGTTTATGCATCAATCTGGCAAGGGATTTATGGTATCAAAATGGCTATTGATGACAAAAAACCAGCAAGCGAAGTACGTGAGCATCAAAAGGCCTTAAATGCTGCCTTGTGGCAGGGTCTTGGAGCTGTTAAACTTGCTGCCGACTTCCAGCAAAAAGGCTTATTAAAAGCTGTAAAAGCAACTGCTTCTGAAACAATGACGCAAAGCGCTACTATCGATGAGATCAAACATAAATTAGACCGTGTTGTTGCAAAATACGCAGAACGTTTAAGCGATGAAGCAACGCAAATTGTACACGATACTTACCTTCACTTATTCGAAGGTGTTGAAGGTACACTTATCGAAAAAGATGCGAAGTTAGTAGAAGTTCTCGAAAAAGATTTTAACGTAACCCTGCCTAAAGCTATTTCTGATAAAGGGCCTGTTGACCAAGTACGTGCAGTGGTTGTTGATATGCAAGAAAAACTAGATCGCGCTAAGGTGTTACTAGAAGAAGCCGAAAAAGCACGTAAGGATGTATTTTAGTGAAGCGTAGGACCTTTATTCAAGGCCTGGCTGCGTTTGGGGTAGTGGGCGCAATGCCACTACCTCTTTCTCGTGCCTTTGCAGCCTCTGCTGCAAGCCCAATTTCAGTGAAAGACTTACCCGCCCTAGAGGGTGACTTAACCTTATATTTAGGTCGTGGTGAAGGTGGTTTGTACGAAAACGTACTGCAATCAATCCAAAAGAAAAACCCAAAACTTAATTTATCAATTCGCCGTGGCCCAACTGCTGCACTTGCCAACATGATTGTGGCTGAAGCAAAAGCGGGTGTTAAACGTGCTGATTTATTTTGGGCCGTTGACTCAGGTGCGATTGGTCTAGTCACCGACGCAGGTTTAGCTAAACCGCTACCAAGTGACTTAGAAGCGCAATTACAACCGCAGTTCCGCTATCCGGGCTGGGCACCAGTGACAGGTCGTATTCGTACATTACCTTACAACACTAAGCGTTTATCAAAAGATCAGATCCCAGATAGCATAATGGCTATTGCCGATAGCGATTTATCAATTGGTTGGGCACCTGCTTATGCTTCTTTCCAATCATTTGTCACGGCAATGCGCATTCTTGAAGGTGAAGATAAAACGGCTAAATGGCTTAAGAAAGTTCAAAAACGCTCGAAAACCTATGCCGGCGAGCTTGGCGTAGTGATGGCCGTTGAACGTGGTGAAGTGGATATTGGTTTTGCAAACCATTATTACACGTTACGTCTTAAATCAGGTAAACCAGATGCAAACCTTGATCTTGCTTTTACCAATCAAGATGCCGGTTGTTTAGTTAATGCATCAGGTGTGTTATCACTGACAGCCAACCCAAATGCAATGAACTTTATGCGCTACTTACTAAGTTCTGAAGTACAAAGTTACTTAGCACGTGAAGCGTACGAAATTCCATTGATCCAGGGCATTGAACAGCCTGCTGGGTTACCAGCATTAACGGATGTGTCACCGCCGAAAATCGATTTAACTCAATTGGCAGATTTAAGGCCAACACTTGACCTTATGCGCAGTAGCGGTATTTTATAATGCGCATACCTGCTTCTTATCCCATGGCGCTGCTTGCAGCGCTTTTGGCGTTAGTGCCAGTTTATATTCTGATCACCTTAGCCAGTGATGCGACGGCTGTTTTTGATAGTCATAATTTAAAAATTCTTGGTAACACTTTATCACTTATGGTGTTAACTGTTTTAGGCTCTATTTTAATTGGCGTGCCTCTGGCGTTTATTAGTGCCTATGTTCAACTTCCTTTTAAAAAGCTTTGGCTTGTTTTGTTTGCAGCGCCACTTGCTATTCCAAGTTATATTGGCGCGTTTACTTTATATGCAGCATTTGGCCCCGGTGGTGAGATAAATCAGCTGCTAGGCTTTGAAACCCCGCCTATGTATGGCTTAACGGGGGCAGCCATTGTAATGACGCTATACACATTTCCGTTTGTGATGCTAACTACGCGTTCGTCTTTACTTAGTCTCGATGCCAGCATGGTAAACGCGGCTCGCACTTTAGGCATGTCGATGCCGATGAGTGTGTTTAAAGTCATATTACCGCGCGTAATAAACGGTATTGCGGCGGGCTCATTACTGGTTGCACTTTATACCCTATCAGATTTTGGTACACCGGCGATGATGCGCTTAGATACCTTTACTCGGGTAATTTATGTTGAATATAACGCCTTTGGCTTAAGTCGTGCAGCGATGTTGTCGCTTCAATTAATGGTAATAGTAGGCTTTTTACTGTTCATCGAATCACAAATTAAAACGGCTTCAGAGCGCCACGGTAGACCGCTGATGTTATTCCCATCTAACGGGCAAAAGTTAGCCATGCTGGTGACTTTTCTACCTGTTTTATTATTGGCTATTTGTTTGCCGTTAGCCATTTTTACCCTTTGGCTTGCCCGTGATGGTGTTGCTGATTTTGATTTCAGCATTGCGTGGAACTCAGCTTATGCATCTGGCATTGCGGCTATTGTCGCTGTTGTGGTTGCTGTGCCTGTAGCGCATGCTGCCTTAAGCGGTAAAGTAGGGCGCATTATGGAACGGGTTACTTATTTCGGATTTGGTATTCCTGGTATCGTAATGGGTACTGCACTTGTTTATGGTGGCCTGCAATTACCGCTTTTATACCAAACTCTGGCATTATTAGTGATTGCCTATGTGCTGCGCTTCTTACCGTTGGCAGTTGGCTCTGTGCGAACCAGCACAGAGCACTTAGATTCGAGTTTAATTAAATCAGCACGCGTATTAGGCGCAAGCCCTCGTGAAGCATTTATGCGTATTACCCTGCCTTTAACACTGCGCGGTATCATTGCTGGTGCAGCCTTGGTATTTTTAGAATCAATGCGAGAGCTTGAAGCAACATTGTTACTCGGCCCAACAGGATTTGAAACCCTATCAACCTATTTGTGGCGAGTTTATGAAGCCGGTTATTTCGGTCGCGCTGCCATTCCTGGGCTCTTGTTAGTAGTGATATCAGCATGTGGCTTAGCTATAATGCTCTCAGGTGAAAAGCGCAGTCAATTAGAACATTAAGGATCAGTTTAATGCTATCAGTTAGTAAGCTGTCTATCGATTATGGTAGCAATCGTGTGGTAAGTGAACTTAACTTATCACTTGGGGAAAGTGAGATCCTCATGCTAGTTGGTCCAACTGGCTGTGGTAAAAGTACAATTTTACAAGCGTTAGCAGGGCTTATTCCTATCAGCGAAGGCGAAATTAACTTAGGCTCATGGCGGGCAACACCCAAATTAAAAGTGCCACCAGAAAAGCGTAAAGTAGGGATGGTATTTCAAGACTTTGCGTTATTCCCGCATTTAACAGTACAGCAAAATATTTGCTTTAGATTAACCGATACTTCAAAAGCAGATCACTGGATTAAGTTACTGGGTCTTGAAGCTTTTCGTGATAAAAAGCCCGCTACTTTATCGGGTGGTCAAAAGCAGCGTGTAGCACTTGCCCGTACATTGGCTCACGAACCTGACTTTGTATTGCTTGACGAACCGTTATCAAACCTTGATGCAGCTTTAAAAGATACCCTTCGTTGGGATATTCGTAATGCATTAAAAGATGCGGGTGTACCTGCTATTTGGGTAACCCATGACCAAGAAGAAGCCTTATCTGTCGGTGACCGAGTTGGCGTACTGAAAGAAGGGATTATTCAGCAAATAGATACCCCTGAACGCTGCTTTAGCTTACCAAGCAATCGCTTTGTTGCACGTTTCTTAGGTGAAGCAAGTTTCATTGCCGGTAACTGTGAAGGTGATATCGCCACCACTGATTTAGGTAATGCCCCAGCTATTAAGGTTGATCATGAAACCGCGAAGGTTGATGTATTACTTCGCCCTGATGATATTAATCTTATTCAAAATGCAGCTACTAGCAATGGTAAAGTGACATGGGTACGTTACGAAGGTGGTAGCCGTTTATGCGCTGTTAAACTGGCATGTGATACTGTGGTGACAAGCCGTGTTAGCCATGAAGTGATGGTACGCCCAGGTGATGAAGTACATGTTTCTATTAATACAACACATCCACTTGCGGTTTACGCAGCTTAAATAGACATAACTGTGCAGGTCTCATTGGCCTGCATTTACATATCAGTGTAGGTCGGGCTTTAGCCCGTCATCATTCGGTGTTTAAACATTTGTCGCCATAAATGACGACCTACATAACAATCTTAGATCGAGTTAAACATCAGCCCTCAGACGCGATGTAAAATCTGCTTCATATAAATGCATTAATTTGTTACTTCAAGCTTTAATCTTGGTACTGGCTTATTTTCCTCTCGTATCTCGTATCTCATTTCTACAACCATTCCCGGCTAAAGCCAGTCCTACGAAAAGATTTATCAGGTGTTAGGTCTAGGTTTTATGTAGAAGGGCGCGATGTAAAATCGCTGCTACCTAGCAACTCGCTAACTTTACTCTTGCCAACTTTCCCCCAAACGTAAAAAGCCCGCCAGTAGGGGCGGGCTTTTGCTTTATAACAAGGTTAACTTGTTATTAGAATGTGTAACGTACACCTACACGCATTTCCCAAACTGATGCACCGCTTTGAGTTGCAGTTTTACCATTGTTAGGGCTGAAGTCAGAGTATACGTAACGACCTTGGTCATCGATTGATGTTTTGATCATACGGTTACCAACGAAGTTACCTTTCTTAAGTACGCCCCAGTCATCGTTTAACATGTTAGTTAAGTTATCGATAACGAAGAATACTTCACCTTTGTGACCAGGCATGAAACCAGGTAACTCTTGAGTCATCTTGAAGTTAACTTTAGTGAACCAATCAGCATTTTGGCTGTTACGGCCAACGATTTCACCGCGTTCAAGGCCTTGAGCTGAAATCCACTCGTTAAACTCAGTTACTTCTTCAGGTGTCATGTCGTAAACAACGTTAGGGTCATTTACTTCAGGGATATACATTAGCTGACGGCTGCGGTTAGAGTTGCTATCACCCCAAACACCGTCACTACCGTTATATGTATAGCTGTAAGGTAGACCTTTGAACGTTTCGCTGAATAAGTTGAAACGTGTGCTGTAGCCATCAAACAACTCAGTTGTATAACCTAATGTCATTGTGAAGCGATGAGGGATCTCGTAATCAGATGTGTGTGCACCTGGGTTAGTCGGATCGTATGTCGCCATGTTACCGTAGTTTGAACTCGCTACAGAGCTAGTCATTGGGTTTACATCTGTTGAGTCAGTGTAAGCATAAGCAAGTTGTACGCTAATACCGTTATCAAAACGCTTACTCATTGCAGCAGAAATGATGTGAGACTCACCGCTATCACCACTTACGTTAGTCAGCAGTAAGTCACCGCTACGACCTTCGATAGACTCAAGAATTGGACGACCGTCAAATGTAGTTCTGCCTGAATCTTGTAATGCGATGTCTTGTAAAATTGCAGCATCTTTACGCTTAGTGAATAAGTAATCTAGAGAGAAAACGTATTCATCTTCAGTTGTGTATGTTGCACCTACTGAGTATTTCCACTCTGATGGCATTTCAAAGTCTGGGTCAACAGCATTTACTGATGAGTCACCTGCACCTATTTCAGTGTTAGCAACTTTATCATATAAATCTTGAGGTACTTCGTAACCTGGAGTACCACCATTAACATTTGGAGTGTCAAATAGGTTTAGACGTGCTTGTCTTTGTTCTTCATCTAGATAATAAACACCGTCTACATCTTTAATACCGGTACTAATATTAGTGATACCGTCGTTTGAGTACGAGTTAGATAACCAAACGTTCGGGTTACCACCAGAGAATAGGCCTACACCTGCACGTACTTCTAACGAGTCTGTTGCATACCATTCAAAGCCAACACGTGGTTGCAGTAGATCTATACCATCGAATGTAGCTTGGTTATTGAAATTAGGGTTCGCAGGTGATTTGTAACGATCAGCAAAGTTCTTATTGTAATTTGGTTTGTCGTCACTTGTGTATTTATCATAGCGAAGACCAAATGTTAACGTCGCATCTAAATCTGTGAAGCTATACTCATCTTGTACATAGAAAGTATGCTGAGCATAAGAGAAGCTTGCAGCTGCATCGGTCGGGTTGTTTGTACCCGCAGCATTGTTGTAGTACAAGCCATCAGCAATTCCATCTTCAAAATCATCTACAGAGTTAAAACGCCACTCACCTTGCGTATGCTGTACGAATTGGTTAAATACGTCTAGCTTTTCGTACTCATAGCCACCGGTAATCGTGTGTTGATCAAGGTAGTAAGTACCTGCAAGTTTTACAGTCGTTGTCTCATAGTCTAGGTCATTTGATTGACGTGAGTCATCTGGACCAATGTAGATAGTACCACCGTCAGCGGTATCAATTTGCATTTCACCAAAGCTGCTTGCAGCATCTAAAGATTGTACAGTTGCATCTAGCTCTGACTTACCAATACGAACTTCAGTTGAGAAGTTGTCTGACCAATCTGAGTATAGTGAACCGATGATTGATGTAAACTCAGCACCTTGCTTGAAGAAGTGATTATCTAAAGCTACTGTATCGCTGTATGCATCTGATTGAGATAGCGTGAAAGCATCATTGTAGTTATAGATTAAGTTTGCACGATGGTCATCGTTGATGTTCCAGTCTAACTTAACTAAGATTTTTTCATCTTCTACTGGAGCACTAGATGGCATGCCACCTGCGTCATAACCGTATACGTCTTGTGCGATTTGCTGTACACGAGCAACGTCTGCAGCTGAAACGCTACCTGTGTTTAAACCGCCGTACTCATATTGTTTAACGCCTTCAACTTTTTCGTATGATGTGAATAAGAAAAGGTTATCTTTGATTAGTGGTAAACCAACGTTGAAGCCGTAACGTTTTTCAGTGTAATCACCGTTGTCGTAGTCTTCACCTTCGATTTTATCGCCTTTCATTGAATCATTTGTGTAATCGAAGAAAACACCACCGTGTACTTCGTTACCACCAGATTTAGTAACTGCGTTGATGTTACATGATGTGAAACCGCCATATTGAACATCAAATGGTGCTAGCTCAACTGCAACTTGCTCGATTGAATCGAAAGAGAAAGGAGCACCGATAGTTGGGTAACCATTTGAGCTTAAACCGAAGTTATCGTTCATACGAACGCCGTCAAGGGTTAAGCTGTTAAAACGTGGGTTACCACCACCACAGTTGATTGAACCGCGGCTATCATCGATAGTTACACGTGGGTCGATACGGATGATATCTTTTAAATCACGGTTGATAGCTGGTTGGTTTTCTAAATCTTCAAGAGTGAACGTTGCAGCAGGACCTGTACCACCAGACATACGGCTGATAGGGCGACCAGTAACTACGATTTGTTCTACATCAGATTGTCTCTCTAACGTAACATTAACTGGGTAGTCAGCACCCACTTGTAGGTTAATGTTGTTGAATGTTTGATCTGCGAATACGTCAGAATCTACAACAACGCGGTAAGGACCACCTACACGTAGGCCTTTTGCTGTGAAGTAACCCGCATCGTTCGTTTCAGTTTCTTTAGTTGAACCTGAAGGTAAGTGAACGATAGTGATCTTAGTGCCAGCAGCAGGGTTGCCGCTAGGACCTTTGATTTGACCCTTGATAGCAGATGTTGTTTCATTTGCTAACGCTGCACCACTCACACCAACACATGCTGCAATAGCAAGTGATAGAGCTGTTTTGCGGAGTTGGATTTTCATTATGTTATTTCCCGTGTTAGAGGTTATGTTTCATTTATAGTTTGCTGTCAGTTGGCATCTTAAGTGCCTTTACTAACGGTTTTGCTGATTTATCAAATAACGTATTTAATAAACCAGCCAATCTTATACCGCCTTGTTGTAGGCGAGTTTTAACAATGGGTAAGTTTTTGTAGATATAACTATAACTTACGTTTGTTTCATTTTCGTTATACAGTGAATTTGCAATATTATTTGATTCGATTAACCAATCGCTAGGTGAACTGGCAAGATAGTCCGTGATTAACGCTTGATTTGTTGTATTTATAAATTGCGCAAACTCAGTATAGGACAAATTTTCATTTTCAATGAGTTTTGTGTCCCATAGGCTATGTAAATTGGTATCTTGACCGAAGAATGTGACAGAAATATTGTTGCCACCACGATCTTCACCGCGTCCGGCATGAAAAGGTTGGTGGCTGTCACCAACTAGATGAACTAAAAAACGCAGTGCGAACTGTTTTTCAGCTAGTGAGGCTTTCTGGTTTTGTAAAACTGAGATTGAGTATTCCATGCCTTCAAGGATATCTGACACAGTTTCTTTATTATGATGGGCATCTGAATCGTAATTGGGTTTAGCATCGCCTTCTTTAAAGTTAATGTAATGCCAGCGCGAAGATTTCTTTTGCCAGAAATTTTCTGGAGCAGAACGCATTTCATCAGCCCACGTTGCAACTTGTGCTAGTGAGTCACCATCGAGTAGAGGAACTAATGCTAGTTTAGTGGTGTCTGTAATATGCTTAGATGCAATTTCACCAACAATACGATGACCATTTTGACCCCATGCATTTGCAGGGGTGCTTAACACTGCTGAAATAACTGGTGTTGATAACAGCAACATTTTTATTGTTTTTTGTAACATTGACTCAGTGTCCAAAATGAATGTGCAATGAAGCACGATTTCTTGTGGCATATTTTCCTGAATTTAAAATCAAATAGAAAGGACTCAATAAGATTCATAATTTCTTGTTCATATATTTTATTTATCAATGGTTTAAATTATTCAAGTAAAATTACTTGTTGTAATAAGTAAGAATAATTGTTCAAATAGAGACAACGGAGCGTTGTTGGCTATTAAAATTGAATTTAAGAACAATACTAATAAAAAAATCGTCGATTGTTACATTTTTGTTTCTATCAGTTATTTTGTTTTTTTATATCGGAATTTTGCAGGGTAAACCGGCTGTTTCTGATATCGATGCATTTATTGAAACGTCTTTTCAATGTGATACCAAATCAGAGGTTAACCTTAACGAGTTAGTGGTGTATTCATCGGGCAAAGTGTTGGCTGAGGATGTTGCTAAAACCTTATGCAATGATGACATCATAAGTAAACAATATGGCAAGGTAACCTCTTATTGGGGTTATAAAACCTCAGACACGATTGAGTTTTTAGGCAAAGGGATTGCTGATTTAATCCTTGCTAAAGAAAATTTAATTAACGCTTTTATGGCGGAGTCAACTTACAACTATCAAGCTGTTGTTGGATTTCCTGATTACACTGCCTATTTAATTTCGAGTAAAGAAAAACCTAGAATTGATAAGAGCTACTTTTTAGATAAACGCATTGGTTTACTTGATTACCCAACCAGTCGCTCAGGACATATTTTACCAAAGCAGCTATTTAAAAAATTAGATATCAACCTAGAAAACCTAGATATAACTTACGCTAGTTCCCATACTGAGTTAAGAGAGCTGCTTGCCAGCGGAAAGGTTGATTTAATTTCTTCTTATTGGCAAGACAGTGATCAACAACGTTTTTCTAAAAATTATATTACGCCTATACGCGACAATATAAGTGGCAGTCGTTGGTATTTAAAAATGCAGGACGAGAACACCGACCTTTTATGTGCAGTTCAAGCGCAGTTAACCCTATTGGCACACAATCAAAATTCTCATTACTTTAATCATGTTGAGTCTTTTTGGGAATGTGACTCGACTCAGCAAACAATGAAAGTAGGGGATAGCAATGCTGCCAATTAGAATTAAGCTTGTTTATGGCGCAATATTTTTAAGCTGCTGCTTGGTATTATTTGCTACCTTCATTATTGCAAAAGCTTATAAGACAACAACTAATGATGCACTGACTTTAGCAAAAGTTGAAAACCGTATTGCTCTTGATTTAAACCATTTAAATTTACCAGATGGTTTTTTGAAGCACTCCGGTAGTAGAGACATGGTACTCAATTATATCACGCGTCTTAATGCTCAATTAGCAGACTCAGGCGTGATGGTTTACTCTATTGAAGGTATTTCGGAATATCCTGCTCGTGCTGATTTAATTACTAAGCAATTACATGCACCTCAAAAATCATTAACGGTTAGCTTTGTTATCGCATCTTCTTTATTAGATAAAAACGATATAGCTGTGTTCATTCTGGTCTGCTTATTTGCATCTACATTTACCTACTTATTATTTATCAGTGAACGAACCAAGATTCAAATAGCTAAAAACGAACCTGAAGTCGCAGTTCAGATAGAAGAAAAACCTAAATTGATAGTTGATCTTCAAAATAAAACCTTGGCTGCTAGTTGCGATGTCGATAAAACAGTGGCCCTTGCGAATAAACCATTGTGTTTTTATCTCGCTTTAGTTGAGTTTTGTATTGAGCAACCAGACGTAGTGCTTAATCAAAATAAAGATGTACCAGAAGAATTACTGACTTTAGCGAACAAGTATTTTTACCGGTTAGTTGAGCTTGGTCACACAATACGTAAACGACCAAACTTTACCAATAGCTTAGAAAAAACTTTAAGCGAAATTCGGGCAGCCCTTGATGAAGTTTGGCAAGACCAGCTTGAGATAAAAGAAACCTATTATCCGCCTAAAGCCCATGGTGAAGGTTCACGCTCTCGATTACATCATTACGGATTGAAGTCGATTGAGATCACCGATATTGAAGTCATAGGGAAATAATCTAGTTTTAAAGTAAAAAGGGAAGTCACTGACTTCCCTTTATCTATTTAGATATTGATGATTAGGTATCTAAAACTGCTTAGGAGTGTAATCAGCCGCTTTAACAGGGCTATTTTGCTCAAAGAAACGTTTTAATGCCTGTGCATCGGTATCATCTGTACTTACAAAGCCTTTTTTATTGGTAAGCGTAGGGTAGCCATCACCACCAGAGGCGTTGTAGCTATTAATACTCATTCGATATGTTTTAGTCATATCAAGTGGTTTACCAGCAATTTTAACATCAGATAAAGTGTCGTTATCGCGTTTGAAGCTTAGCTTATAGTATTGTAAGTAGGCACCTGAATCAGGTGGGAAAGAAGTAACAACCTGCAAGTAGTCATATAGCTCTTGGCCTGTCATATCAATATAGGTGATACGGTTTTTAAAAGGATGAACTTTTAAAATATCTTTATAACTAACATCGCCAACTTGAATGCTATCACGAATACCGCCACCGCTTATCAAACCAAAATCAGCACCCACTGACTGCATTTGTGCAGCAATAATAACGCGTGCTAAGTTTACTTGCTCATAGCGTACTTTATTGCGGTCACCTTCAAGTTTTGCATCCACGTTACCTATTTTACCAGCAATTTGTGCTGCACCTTTTTTCTGATAAACCGCGAGCATGTCTTGTAAGTTTTTGTTTGGCTCGATGTACTCAGCCGCTAGCTGTTTATTGCCATTTTCATCATCGATATAAAGATTGACAGGAATAAGTGAGTAATTGAGCAGAGTTAATTCATCGTTTTCTAATTTGAATTCAGCTTTTCCCACATATTTACCCCACTCATGGGCTTGCATGATCCAAGTACCGTTTTGTTGATCAGGCTTACACGCTTTACCTGGCATAAAGCTTTCGTCAGCAACATTGGCTTCTTTCATACACACCGGCTCTTGTGAATGACCGCCGACAATAATATCTAGCATTCCTTTTGGTAAGTTACGCGCCATAGTCACATCACCGGGTGCATTAATACCAAAGTTAGCATCAACATAGTGACCCATGTGCGTTACAGCAATAGTGATATCAGGCTTGTACTGCTTTTCAATTTTTGGGGCTAACTTTGCAGTCACTTCTGTAGGGTCTTTAAATTCTAGGCCACCGATATACTGCGGGTTACCTATTTTTGCTGTATCTGTTGTGGTTAAACCAATGACAGCAATTTTGAGTCCGTTTTTTTCAAAGATTTTGTATGCTTGATAACGAGTTTCACCGGTCGTTTTATCTATAATATTGGCTGATAAAAAAGGGAAGTTAGACCATTTTTGCTGTTTATCGAGTACAGCCAGCGGGTTATCAAACTCATGGTTACCAATTGCCATGGCATCGTAACCAATTACAGACATACCTTTAAAATCCGGTTCTGCGTGTTGTAGATCTGATTCAGGAATACCTGTATTGATATCGCCACCAGACAGCAGTAAAACTGCATGTCCTTGTGCTTTAGCATCGGCTCTTAATTGATCAATTAAAGTCTTGCGAGCAGCCATACCATATTCACCATGTTCGTTATGCCAAAAACGACCGTGATTATCATTAGTATGGAGCAGAGTGAAATATTGGGCTGAATCTGTATTGTTAGAAGAGGAGCTACACGCGGTTAGGGTAACCAGTAGCGATGTTAGTAAAAAAAAACGCATAATTGTTTGCCTGAATAGAGCAGTAGGTTAATTATGCGCTTAGTTTAAACGACTTAAGTTTAAATTAAATGTCTTTTATAAACTTTTGTCGCTATTTTCTGTATTTAGTTGTCCTGTTGCGGCAAGTTGTCTTCGTTGTAGTTCTTGTTCTGCATAATGAGACTTAAGATGATTATTGCCGACCATCCAATTTAAAAAACTAGCGGGTAACTTACTATAAGGCTCACCTTGGTGTAGGCCAAAATCGCATATTGCGTTCTCTTCATTCGCCATGGTTCATTCCTGTGTGTTCATTGTTGTCGTGCAGATACTAACAAACTGAGCCTATTTGATAAGACGATTTTGATTTAATCTTTAAACTTTTTATAACCATAATGAATACACAGTGTAAATTAATGTAACTGAGATGTAATTGATTTGACGCGTTTTGTGTAACTGTTTTGTTTGCTATTTAAGCACCTGCCTATTTTGTTTAAGCTTCTTGCAGTTTTATAATAAAAATTATCAGGAAAGATAAACAATGAAAAAACATCTACTTGCAACAGCTTTATTGGCTAGCAGTTTTACAGCGAATGCAACTATTGTCGAAATGCAAACGGACCTGGGCAGCATTACGATTCATCTTTATGATCAACAGACACCTGTTACAGTTGAGAACTTTTTAAATTATGTTGCAGATGGTAGCTACGATGGCACCGTTATCCATCGTTCTGTTGATAACTTTATTTTACAAGGTGGGGGTTTTAAATTTGGTACTGACTTTGATGCGATAGACACCGCAGACGCTATTACTAATGAACCAGAGTTGTCTAATGTGAAAGGTACCATTGCAATGGCTAAGCTTGGTGGCAATGCTAACAGTGCAACCAGTCAGTGGTTTTTTAATTTAAAAGATAACAGCGCAAATCTTGACTTACAAAATGGTGGCTTTACCGTTTTTGGCGAGGTAACTGTCCAGAGTATGGCTGTGATAGAGCAAATCACAGAATTAGTACATTGTGGAGAGATCCCAGTAGTAAACTTAAATGAAGAGCAGTGCCCAGATACAACATCAGGTTTTAGTGGTGAAAACTTATTTTACATTAACAGTGTAACTGTGATTGACGATGACCCTAATTCATCTGCTTCTTTATCACCAAAAGAAAACACGCTGATTGATGAAGATGACGCTTCAGACAACGGCGGTAGTAGTTCAGGTGGTAGTCTTGCATGGATGCTATCTTTATTAGCCCTAGCAGGCTTTGCTCGTCGTAAATAATTCCAACCAACAAAGTTAATAAGGCGCTAAAAAGCGCCTTATTTCTTTGTATTGATGATTATTAAAAGATTCTAACTAAAATCAGCACCCACATTATTAGCATTATAAAGCTACTGACAACGAAACTATAATAGCGCGCCTTCAAGGTGTTTGAAGTTAAGTGTATTACGCTATGAATAATTCTTAATGCAACATAAACCCAAGCAAGGGCAACAAAAACAGTACCTACAGCATTGACTTGCAGAGCTGTTAAACAGGCAATAAAAAACAGCACAGGCATTTCGAATTGATTGATAAAGTTACGATCTGCTACGCGAACATTATCCCCAGCTTTTTCAAGTTCCATTAATAAGAAGTCTTTCATCTCAATGGTTTTTTGCTTTGCCGCACGAAAACGGCGCTTACCCATAATGTACATCACAATAAATGTCAGTAACACCTGAGTGAACATTGCTACAATTAGCCACCTTTCCATAGCTCATCCTTTGTTATAGTTATTGCTATTAATCTTAACCGTAAGTACTGCATTTTCACAATGTGTTACAAAGTTTTGCTGTAACTTAACTGAAAAGCATTGAATTGCGGCGCTCGAAAACACATGATAAATAAAAATTTATTCAATTTCTAATGGATACAAAATAATGAAAAAAATAATGGGACTCAGTGCAATCGCTTTTGCAGTGTTAGCAGGTTGTTCTTCTACTTCTACCACAACGCCTCCTGCTGCTAATACTAACCTTATTCCAGACTCGTTAGTTATCAGCCCAAACGACACCCGTGAGTACAAAACATTAAAACTTGATAACGAAATTGATGTAATTTTAATTTCAGATCCAAGTGCTGAAAAATCAGCTGCTGCATTGAGTGTTGGTGTTGGTTTATTGCACGACCCTATGTCGCAACAAGGTATGGCGCACTATTTAGAGCATATGCTGTTCCTTGGTACGGACCGTTACCCAGACACCAAAGGTTACAGTGATTTTATGACTAAAAATGGCGGTGCTCATAACGCTTACACTTGGTTAGATATCACAAACTACATGTTCAAAGTGAACAATGATGCCTACGATGAAGCACTTGACCGTTTTGCGGATTTCTTTAAATCACCAAAGCTTTACCCTGAGTACACAGACAAAGAAAAAAATGCCGTAAATGCCGAATGGTCAATGCGCCGTGAGATGGACTTTTTTGGTCAATTCAAACTGGCACGTCAAATGATGGGCTCACATCCTGCTAACCGCTTCTTGATTGGTAACCTAGAAACACTAGGTGATAAAGAAGGCAGCAATCTTCATAAAGAAACCGTTGCTTTTTATAACAAGTACTATTCATCGAACATTATGAAAGTGGCGATGATTTCTAATCGTCCACTTGCTGAGATGGAAGCAAAAGCAAAACAGTACTTTGCTGATATTGAAAATAAAAATATCGAAAAGCCAACGGTGACTGATAAGTTAGATTTCTCTGAAGCTGGCGGTAAACGTGTTTATTACGCACCGAATGAAGACGTAAAACAACTGCAATTAGAATTCACTATTGCTGATAACAGTTCACAATTTGCAGTTAAACCAAACCGTTTTGTTTCTTACCTTTTAAGTAACGAAATGCAAGGCAGCCCAGCACAAATACTACGTGATAAAGGTTGGGTATCAGGTTTATCGTCTTCTGCTTCACCAACGCAATATGGGAACTACGGAAGCTTAACAGTTGATATTGAATTGACTGATGCCGGCATGCAAAACCGCGAAGAAATTGTTGCTATGGTTATGCAATATATTGCACTTATCAAAGAGCAGGGTGTTGATAGCAAATACTTTAATGAAATTCGTACATCGTTAAACAATTCGTTTCAATTCCTAGAAAAAGGGGATGAGTTTGGTTATGTAAGTAACTTAACTGATAGCATGCAAAAGTTCCCTGTGAACAACGCAATTAACGCACCTTATTATTATGCCAAGTTTGATGCAGATGCGGTGCAAAATGTCCTTTCGCAATTAAACGAAGATACTTTACGTATTTGGTATATTTCAAAACAAGAAGAGACAGATTCACAGCTGCATTTTTACGATGGTAAATATCGTATTGAAGATATCAGCGAGTCAGAAGTTGCAAGCTGGAATAAACCAAGTGAATACGCGTTAGCATTACCAACAGTAAACCGCTTATTACCTGAAAGCTTTGCAATTAAAACAGCTGAGTTTAAACAACAAGCGCACCCTGAACTCGTATTTGATCAGCAAGGCGTTAAAGTTTGGCGTCAAGCAAGTCAGCAGTTTGCTGAGCAGCCTAAAGGTCTTGTTGAAGTTTATATTAATACGCCAGATGCCCTTGTGAATGTAAAATCACAGGTTCTTTACTCAATTTGGGCTGATCTTTATAACTTACAACAAAGTAAATTAAGCACAGAAGCCGCTGTTGCAGGTATGAGTTTAGGGTTACAGCCAAGTAATGGCCTTGTGTTATCGCTTAGTGGTTTCACTGATAAACAAGATGTCCTTTTAGCTCAGGCGCTTGAAAATCTTACCTTAGAGGTGTCTGAAGAAGGTTTTGCCCAAGCAATCGATCGTTTTAAGCGTGATTTACTAAATCAGCAAAAACAGTTCCCGTTCTATCAAGCATTCGGTGAGTACTCTAAGCTTACTCGTAGTGGTAAATTTGATACCGAAACCTTGATTGCTGCGGCAGATGCGCTTACCTTAGCTGATTTTACGGCTATTAAGCAATCAACACTTGCTGCCAATGACTTACGCGTATTCACGTTTGGTAACTACAACCAAAATGATGTTGACGCTATTGCGAGTAAACTAACCGCTATTTTACCAAAAGGTCATAAAGCGACCGAGTTTGCTAGAAGTAAAGCCTGGTTGCCTCAGCCTGGTGAGCGTATCGTTTTACAAAAAGATATTGATGTAGCTGATGTAGCAATCATTGACATGGTTGTTCACCCAACCCCTGGCTATAAACAACAAGCACAGGCACAAATTTTACAAAGCCACTTTAGAACCGTAGCGTTTGATAAGTTACGTACTGAAGAGCAACTTGCTTATGCGGTTGGTGCGTTAGCGCGTCCAATCGAAGATTATTCTGCATTAGGTCTTTACATTCAAACACCGGTTAAAGGTCCTAAAGAGATGCAGGCGCGCTTTGATGAGTTTAAAAAGCAATACGCAGTTGAGCTTGATAACATGACAGAAGAAACGTTTGCACAACTTAAAAATGCAACGCTTGTGTCTTTAAAAGAGCAACCTAAGAATTTAAGTGATGAAATGTCGCCACTTATTACAGACTGGTATCGTGAGAACTTTAAGTTTGACTCTAAAGAAAAGCTTATCGCTGAAGTTGAAAAAGTAACCTTGGCTGATCTGAAAGATTATTACAAGAAAACGATGCTCAATAGTGAAGCTGCGCGTTTAAACATTCAAATGCGTGGTAGTAAGTTTGCAGACAAGCCATTTGCAGATCTGAAAAGCCAAACAAAAGTTGAAAACTTAGAAAGTTTTTACAAAGGCATTAAATTCCAAAACTAATTTAATAGTTGATAAACAAAAGCCCAAGCTATTGCTTGGGCTTTTTGATTTATGCGATAAGCAAAAATCCTATAAATGCAGCCGTTGCAGCAAGTAAGGTATAAGGCAGTTGCGTGATAGCATGGCTGACTAAATCACACCCTGAGCCTTGTGCAGCAAGTACGGTGGAATCTGAATAGAAGCACGCTTGACTACCAAATGACGACGCCGATAACAAAGCACCAATCACTAAAGGAATATTGGCATCAATTGCGTAAGCCAGTGGCATTACAATAGGAATAGTTACTGCGAAAATCCCCCAGCTTGAACCCGTTGCAAAAGCAAGGACTGCCATTGCTAAAAACACCACGGCTGGTAAGTACTGTGCTGTCATATAAGGGCTCAAGGTATTTATGACATATTGCGGTAGCATTAATTGGTCACACACATCTTTAAATATAAATGCTGCAACCACAGTTCCTATAGCGGGTATCATGCTTTTAAAACCATCGAGCATACGCTCAACGAGTTCTGACAATGTCATCAACTTTTGTAACATATAAAAAGGCAAAACAACGGTAAAGGTTGCCAGCAGCCCTTTATAGACGTCAATGTCAAAGTAAACAGTAAACGTAACAAGTAAAACTATAGGTACTAAAAAGTTATAGAGTTTGCCGTTTGAAGCGGCTGTTTCAAAGTTTTCTTCTGCTGCTTTTACTGCGTATTCATCCGCTGTTTGAACATCTGTGTACTGGCTATTTGATATTTCGATTTGATTATTCATGGCACGTAGTTGTGCTTTTTTCATCGGACCAAAAGCAGGAATGACATTTAAGCTAACTAGTAATACCACAATGACTGCAAACCAAGCATATAACATGTAAGGTATTGCTTGGATATATACAGCAATACCTTGACCTTCTGGTGCAACATTATTATCAACTAACAAGCCACCAAAAAAAACGGCCCATGTAGAGAGTGGTACAAGCACACAAATAGGCGCAGCCGTTGAGTCAACAACATAAGCGAGCATTTCGCGGCTAATTTTAAACTTATCGGTGATACGCTTCATAGTTTCACCGACGGTTAATGCATTTAGGTAATCATCGATAAAAATAATTACACCTAGCACAAAGGTCATTACTAACGATGAACGCTGGCCTTTGGCAAATTTTAACGCTAATTCGGCGAATGCACTTGCACCCCCGGTTCTCACTAATAAAGCGATTAATGCACCAAATCCACCACAGACTAGAATTAGCCAGGCAATGGTTTCGTCTTGCATTACTTTTAATGAAATATCAGCAAAATTGGCTAACACAGCGGTCGGACCTAGCATGGCTAAACCAAATAAAGCACCAATCAGTAAAGATAAAATAGGGCGGCGTAAAAATACGGCCAAAACCACCACCAATACTGGCGGCAGTAAACTTAACGCAGAAGGTTCTTGCATTATAATTTTCACACAGTTAAGCAATCGAGATTGCTTAGAGAAATCAAAAGTCTATTGACTCAATTAACTGCTTTACGCGAACACACTTTTATGGACCCTTTAGGGAAAGTGCCTGCGTTGGCTGGCGCCAGACAGTATAGAGGGTATACTGCTTTTGTTTTGCCCAAAACATCGCAAGAAAAATAATCCTGAATATTAATTTAGTCAATAACAATTTTAATTGCGATGATAATTATTTTACACTCATCTATAACGTCACTTTTTATTAATTGAGCAAAGGGATTATGGCATTTTCAGATACTTACAGACTCAGTAGCCATGCGGTTATCACCAACAACCAAGGTCAGGTGTTATTACTAAAAGCTGATTACGGTCAAAAAAGTTGGGGGCTACCTGGCGGCGCTTTAGATAAAGGTGAAACCATTCATCAAGCGTTACTTCGCGAATGCCAAGAAGAACTTAATTGTGATGTAGATATCGCTTATTTAAGTGGCGTTTATTATCACACAGCGTTTAACTCTCATGCGTTTATTTTTCGTGCTCATATAGCTGAGGACGCTGAGATAATGTTGAGTAATGAGCACACAGAGTATGGCTATTTCGATATTGACGAGTTATCTAAAGTACAAAAAGAGCGTGTTCTTGATTGCCTTAATTTTACCAATGATGTCGTGAGTAAGGTGTTTTAATAAATGTTAGATATATATTTGCGCGCTGGGCAGCCTGATGATGCCGCGTTTATCGTTGAGCTTTTAAACCAAGCAACATTTTTAGAGCACATAGGTAATAAAAACATTAATACGCCCGCACAAGCAGAGCATTATATTCAACAAACGTTTATAAATAGCCACCAGCAATTTGGCTTTGGCAGTTATATTGTTTGTTTAGCTGATGATACACCGGTTGGAATGGTGGGGCTCTTTCAGCGCGATGCGTTAGCTATCCCCGATTTAGGATTTGCCTTGTTAGCTAAATATGAAGGCAAGGGTATTATTACATCTGCTGCTAGGTTATTGATGGCCAAAAAACACGTATTAGAGCTTGGTGTACTTGCAGCAATAACCTCACCAACAAATATTGGCTCACAAAAGGTGTTACAGAAACTTGGCTTTGAGTTCATAGGCGATGTCATCATTAACGATGACAATCAGCCTCTAAAACTCTTTTTAAAGAGTAAGCTTTGATACTTCGTTTGCAACTTGTTTGTTTACCTTTAACCATGTTGACTCAAGTGTCGCGACAAGCCCTTCGTAATCACTTGCTTGTAATGGTGTGAGCTCATTGAAGTAATTAACCGCTTTTAACTTTCGGCCCGACTCAGGGTTTGTATAGTACAAACGCCAAAGCCCTGCAATGTTGGCATTGCCTTGCTCATCGCCATTAAAGTGATGTAGCTCATATTCTAATTCATAATAGCTTTGTTGATCTAAATCGGTGATCACCGGTAAACCTTTTATTACCATCCAATTATCAAGGTCAGTGTAAAGCTGTTGATGGGCACTGGCGGTTAACATTAAATCCGGTGATTCACTCCATAAATGGTAGTTAGCAGCATTGACTCGGTTGTTGTCGAGTACCATAGCAATACCGCGATTATTAAGCGCACCACGTAATTGTACTGTGTTGATCCTTAGCTGAGCTTGCGTATTTTCAGCTAACCGCTGCATATTCACGATTGGCTGCGAGAATTGATAATACTCAATAGTTGAGAATGACGTCTGACTGCAGGCCGAAAGTAACAGTACTGCTGCGATTGAAACACAGCGTTTATAGTTCATTATTGTTTCCTCGGCGTTGGATCTGCGGGTAGTTCTTTATCAAATATCAGCATATTAGGCTGCTGGTTCAAGCCACGTGTAAGTGGTTGTAGCTCTTCACTTAAACGTTTAAATTCGGACAAGGTAGTTTGTAACTGCTGATGGAAAGACGAACCTTGTTCGTAACTTGCCATGGTTTTTTCAAATTGTTTCATGGTTTTATCGAACTGTTGCATGCTTTTAGTCATTTCTGCAAAGTTGCGATTTATATCACCGGGTAAATCTTGGGTATCTTGTTTATTGATCAATTCTCGCATGTCATGAGCAAGTTCTTGGTACTCAGAAAACGTAGTTTGCATTTGTGCCAAGCTGTCTTCTATCTTAAGGTTGTTCACTTTATTTAACACATCGGATACTTGGTCAGCTATGACCGTAATACCACTCGATACACTTGGGAATACGGTATAATCTGCTATAGTCTTTAATTCGGCAGGTTCCGCGTTATCATAAATGTCTAAGTCAACGTATACAGCGCCGGTAAGTAAGTTACCTGGCTTTAAAGAGGCTCTAAGGCCATTTTTAATCCAGCTATCTAAGCTTGAATGCCAAAACTCGCGTGCAGCTGTACTGTCGTGGTAAAGACGACCATATTCAATTTTAATAAGGGCAGGTACTGCGGTATTGTCAGTTCTAAAGTGTGCAGGCTTGCCGTCGATCATGACACTTGCTGGTGCTTCAACCACACTACCAATACGCATACCACGGTATTCAACAGGTGCCCCAGCTCTTAACCCACGAATTGATTGCTCAAAATCGATTAAGTAATAATCAAAGTCATAAAAGCGCTCTTCTAACGCGGCTTTATAACTATTACTTAATGAAAAACTGTGTCCATTAGTTGCGACTTCACCAGGAGATTGCTGCTCAGGTATACCTACAGAAATTCCACCTTTGAGTAACTTACTTAATGAACCTGTATTTACATTAATTCCATCAGCTGATAGGTCTATTTCGATACCTGAGTTCACCCAAAATATAGAATTTAAGGTAATTAAATTTTGATAAGGCTCATTAATGAAAATGCCATATTTCATGGCCTGATTTTTCCAGTCAAAGGTTGCAGTTTCTATTTGGCCAATTTTGTAATCTTTGAAATAAATACCCGTACTTACATCAAGTACTTCAGCGTTATAGCTAAGCAGTGTGAAACGACCACCTTTAACATCATTGCCAATTAATGCGGGTTCATCCTGAAGTTCAAACTTATCCGTTAGCTTCTTGCTTTCACCCGGTGCAAATTCTAAGTATACGCCTGAGAGCAGAGTGCTCATTCCAGTAATACCTGTATCATCAATTCGTGGTTTAACGACCCAAATTTTTGCATCGTCAGTTAATAGGTCATCATAGTGTTTATCGATTTGAGCTCTTGCAATTACACTATTTTGCTGATCTGACAGACGTACATGATTAATTTGGCCGATTTTTACACTACGTACTTTTATTTCAGTTTTGCCAGCAACGATACCTTCCGCATGAGGCATTTTTATAAAGATAGTGGTGCCTTTATTTGCCTGATACTGGTATAACATCCATGCGCCTATTAGTAGGGCTATTAACGGAATTATCCAAATAGCCGAAATATTTGGCGCTGATTTTATTTTAGCGTTTTCGCTCATGCCAGAGTCTCTTGTTTTACTTTCTTTAAATTAGCAGGGCTGTCCCACAGTAAGCGTGGATCAAATGCATGGGCTGCCAACATTTGGCAAATTACCATAGTGGTAAAAAATATTGTGCCGATGCCTGGTGTCACAGACATTAAATTTCCTAGTTGTACTAAGGCTACTAGAATCGCGACAACAAATACATCAATCATTGACCATTTACCTATAAATTCAGTTAATTGGTAGATACGTGTATAGCCTTTTGTTTGTCTATTTGCAGGCTTCATCACCATATAGCATAAAAAACTTAAGATTAGCGCTTTGGCAAGGGGAACAACTACACTGGCCAAAAATATGATCATGGCTATTGGATAAGAACCACTATTCCACAAAATCATCACACCACCAATAATCGTAGAAGGCATTTCATCACCTAGGCTGGTGGTATACATAATTGGGTAGATGTTGGCTGGGATGTAGCAAGCGACAGATGTGATCAACCAAGCAAACGCTTTTTGTACACTATAAGGATTGCGGGTAAAGGTTTTTGTGTCACATCGCGAGCAAATTTCAGTATTACATAATTGGCCACAAACATGACAAGCACGCAGTCCTTGATCGATAGCTCGTGTGTTTGCAATTGTTTGATCTATATATGCGGGCTCTCTTAATTGCTTCCAAAGATAGTGTTTATTTAACTTCGCCATGGTTGCTACATATAGAACCACAAATGCCACATAGGACCAAAAGCTTACACCAAATTCAATGTCTGCCATTGACATTATTTTGACCATGCTGACCATCACCCCGATTAAGAAAATCTCGGACATGATCCAAGGCTCTAAAGCAAAGGTGGTTTTTAACAATCTTTTGCCCCACAAATAAGGTAGTACTTTTAATACACCTAAATGTAGCGGAATAATCAATAGTAATAACAACATAGGTAAGCCTATGATGCTTATGTCAATAAATAGACCCAAAAAATCGTTATCGTAATTGAATAAAATACGCGCAGCATCAGGAAGCGTAATGGTTTGTGTAATACCGCTACTCGTGAAAGATAAAAAAGGATAAAACATACTGCTTAAAAGCATGACTATTGCGCTTAAGCTCAATGCGACCACTGTACTGTCTTGGCAGGCTTGTGATGTTGATAACTTAGTATTGCAATGTGGGCAAAGCGCTACTTGTTTTGCATTTAAATGTGGGATCTCAACGACCAGATCACAACTAGGGCAGGCTGTTTGCAAACTTAGGGTCTCATAAACAAGAACTTAGTTAAGTTTGCACCAAATACTGCATAAATACAAATGCAGCATTGTTTAATATAAGCTAATATTTGTACAAAGCGATTACGCTTTTTAATACATTTAATTCATTATGGTGATTAGTGAAGCAATTATTTACCCTTTTAATGTTGTTTATTAGTGTTAAAGGTGAGTGTTTATCTGAGCCAAATATACAACAACCTATTGTTGTTGCTGCAAGCGCCTCTTTACCTCCTTATGTTATCGAAGATACCAATAGCGGTATTCAACTTGAAATTTTAAAAGCAGCTTTTAAGTCACAAGGCATCTCTAATATTCATATTCATTACATGTCTAATAAACGTGCAGAGCAACAGCTTATGCAGGGAGAGGTTGATATTGCATTAAACTTTCCTCCAGTTCTCACTCCACATGTTTATAAAAGTGATGAACTACTGCGCTATCAAAATGTCGCGGTCAGCCTTGCTAATAGAGATTTAAAAATTAGCACTATCTATGATTTAGCAGGTAAAAGTGTACTTGCCTTCCAAAACGCAACTAATTTTATTGAAGCACCTTTTAAATCGGTTACCAATATTTTACGCTCTTACGAAGAAGTGGTTAACCAAAAAGCGCAAGTTGATCACCTTATGAAGGGCTGGGTTGATGTTATTATTCTAGAGCGCCGGGTGTTTTTATATTATTTAGAAAAATATAAACAAGGCGCTGAGGTAAAACCTTTTATTGTGCATGCAATCTTTAAAGAAGCACCAAGACCTGCGTTTTTTTACAGTAAAACGTTAAAAAACACGTTTAATTTGGGTCTTGGTGAGATCATAGAATCAGGCGAATACCAAGCAATTATTCACCTTGATGGTACTGAGTACGCGCAGCTTTCAGAGCCAGAGTTACGCGAATAACGCAACAGTTTGGCGGCTCAATGCAATTAGCTTACCGTCTTCACTCCAAATACAGCCATCTTCAAGACCATAGCCATCTTTACTATGATGGGTAACAGCCTCGTAGCCAATCCAAGCATCATGGGCAATTGCAGGTTCTTCTACAAATTCTATGTACCATGACATACTACTTGCTGGTGCAGGTTTCTTGTACATTTGTAATAGAGTCGGTGGCCATGCATCTGTTAAAGCAATGATATGCGCTTCACTCATTTGCTCTGGTACATGTTTGAATTTCATCCAACCACCTAAATGTGAGGTGTCTGCTCCAGAGAAAGGCATATTGCCGTCTTGCAAACACAGTGCAACGTGCTGGAAAAATGCCGGCATCACGCCTTCTTTATAAGGTAGGGTAAAACGTTCATCAACGGGTTTTAGCTGCATGGTTTTAGTGACATCTACTCGTACACTTGATTGACGCTCAGCCCCAAAACAGGCTTGTGTAATAACACAAACATCGCCATTTTGAATCACTTTTGCCAGTACCTGCGCACTGTTTTTTCCTTCACGTAAGACTTCAACGTCGATTGAAAAATCATTGTCAGCGATTAACGGGCCAACAAAGTTAGTACTTAAAGATAATAAACGGCGAGAGCTATCGATATGCTGCCGTATAGCTTGATATAATAAAGCTGCAGATAATCCACCAAACGCTGTGCGACCTTGGCACCAGTTTTCTGGAAACTGCATTACTTTTGTTTTGTCTTTACCAAGTTCAGCTGCCATGGCGAGTAATTGATCAAAATGCATAATTTTCCTTAACGTTTATTGTTATGGTTTAGGTTATAGCACAGCCAAAGTCATCAGACCAGTTTGTTTATTCCGCAATAGGCGTACAAATACAGTGCTTTTTGAGGAAAAAACATGCATTTCAAAAAAAATTTCAAAAAAAAGTAAAATTTTTCATTTTTATAGTTGAATTCAGTTTCCTGCATCCCTATTTACTAGTCATCGAACGTATTAACGAATTTTGAAGTTGGAGAAGATTCATGGGTAGAATTATTGGAATCGATTTAGGTACTACTAACTCTTGTGTAGCAGTACTAGACGGTGATAAAGCACGCGTTATCGAAAACGCGGAAGGCGATCGCACAACACCATCGATCATTGCATACACGCAAGACGGTGAAACATTAGTTGGTCAACCTGCAAAACGCCAAGCAGTAACTAACCCAACTAACACATTATTTGCAATCAAGCGTTTAATTGGTCGTCGTTTTGAAGACGAAGAAGTACAACGTGATATCGGTATCATGCCTTTTAAAATTGTAAAAGCTGATAACGGTGATGCATGGGTTGAAGCGCGTGGCGAGAAACGTGCTGCACCACAAATTTCAGCAGAAGTGCTGAAAAAAATGAAGAAAACAGCAGAAGACTTCCTAGGTGAAGCGGTTACTGAAGCAGTAATTACAGTACCTGCATACTTCAATGACTCACAACGTCAAGCGACTAAAGATGCTGGTCGTATTGCTGGTCTTGAAGTTAAACGTATCATCAATGAGCCAACTGCCGCTGCACTTGCATACGGCATGGACAAAAATAAAGGTGAAAACGTTGTTGCAGTATACGACTTAGGTGGTGGTACTTTCGATATCTCTATTATCGAAATCGACGAAGTTGAAGGCGAGCACACGTTTGAAGTGTTAGCAACTAACGGTGACACTCACTTAGGTGGTGAAGATTTCGATAACCGTGTTATCAACTACTTAGTTGAAGAGTTTAAGAAAGATCAAGGTATCGACCTTAAAAATGACCCGCTTGCAATGCAGCGTGTTAAAGAAGCTGCTGAAAAAGCGAAAATTGAACTTTCTTCTGCACAACAAACAGAAGTTAACTTACCGTACGTGACTGCTGACGCAACAGGTCCTAAGCACATGAACGTGAAAGTTACTCGTGCAAAACTTGAGTCACTTGTTGAAGACTTAGTAACTAAGTCAATTGAGCCACTTAAGCGTGCACTAGCTGATGCTGATTTATCAGTAAGCGACGTAAATGACATCATCCTTGTTGGTGGTCAAACACGTATGCCTCTAGTTCAAAAAACAGTTGCAGAGTTCTTTGGTAAAGAGCCACGTAAAGATGTTAACCCTGATGAAGCAGTTGCAGTAGGTGCAGCGATTCAAGGTGGTGTATTAGCTGGTGACGTTAAAGACGTACTTCTACTTGACGTATCTCCGTTATCACTAGGTATCGAGACTATGGGTCAAGTAATGACTGCGCTAATCGAGAAAAATACGACGATTCCTACTAAGAAATCACAAGTTTTCTCAACAGCTGAAGACAACCAATCAGCGGTAACGATTCACGTATTACAAGGTGAGCGTAAGCGTGCAAGCGATAACAAATCACTAGGTCAATTTAACCTAGAAGGTATTCGCCCAGCACAACGTGGTACGCCACAAATCGAAGTAACATTCGACGTAGATGCGGACGGTATCTTACATGTATCTGCTAAAGATAAAGATACAGGTAAAGAGCAGAAGATCACAATCCAAGCTTCTTCAGGTCTAAGCGACGATGAAGTAGAAAAAATGGTTCGTGATGCTGAAGCGCACGCTGAAGAAGATAAGAAATTCGAAGAGCTAGTAGCAACTCGTAACCAAGCTGATGCAATGGTTCACGGTACACGCAAGCAAATCGAAGAAGCGGGTGATGCATTACCTGCAGAAGATAAAGAAGCAATCGAAGCTGCGCTTACTGAGCTAGAAGCGGCGATTAAAGGTGATAACAAAGAAGAGATTGAAGCGAAAACTCAAGCTCTTGCTGAGAAGTCACAAAAGCTAATGGAAATTGCACAAGCTAAAGCACAGCAACAACAAGGTGGTGCGGATGCAGGTGCACAACAATCTTCTGCAAAACAAGACGACGATGTTGTTGATGCAGAGTTCGAAGAAGTGAAAGACGACAAGTAATTGCTTGTTTCGCTTCTGCCTAACGCATTAATGGCTGCTTTGTTTAGCCAATTAAGTTAGGATGAAATGATTGAGGCGCGCCAGCGATTTCGCTTGACGCGCCTTTTGCATGTATATAAACGGTAAAGTCGTTTGACTTACCTTACGCAGTGTAACTGCAGTAAAAAGAGTAGTGTGATAGATATGTCAAAAAGCGATTATTATGAAGTTCTCGGCGTGAGCAAAGATGCCAGCGAACGAGACATAAAAAAAGCGTATAAGCGCTTAGCGATGAAATATCATCCAGACCGTACCGCAGGCGATAAAGAACTTGAGTCTAAATTCAAGGAAGTAAAAGAAGCCTACGAAGTACTCACTGATGACCAAAAACGTCAGATGTATGATCAATATGGTCACGCAGCCTTTGAACAAGGTGGTGGCGGTCATGGCGGTGGCTTCGGCGGCGGTCATGGTGATTTTGGTGATATTTTCGGTGATGTGTTTGGAGATATCTTTGGTGGTGGCGGTGGTCGTCGTCAATCGCGTCAACAACGTGGTTCGGACTTACGTTACAACATGGATTTAAGCCTTGAAGAGGCCGTTCGTGGTAAAGATGTAGAAATTAAAGTACCAACCTGGGTTAGCTGTAAGCCATGTGATGGTAGCGGTGCAAAAGCGGGTTCAAAACCAAAAACATGTACTACCTGTCATGGTGCTGGTCAAGTACAAATGCGCCAAGGTTTCTTCGCGGTTCAGCAAACTTGTCCTACGTGTCAGGGCACAGGTCAAATTATTTCTGATCCATGTGACAGCTGTCATGGTCAAGGTCGCGTAGAAAAAACTAAGACCTTATCAGTGAAGATCCCAGCGGGTGTTGATACAGGTGACCGTATTCGTCTATCAGGCGAAGGTGAAGCGGGCATGCATGGTGCACCAGCAGGTGATTTATACGTTCAGGTTTCTGTTCGTGAACACCCGATTTTCCAACGTGATGGTAATAATCTGTATTGTGAAGTTCCAATTAGCTTTACGACAGCAGCACTGGGTGGCGAAATTGAAGTGCCGACACTGGATGGTCGTGCAAAACTGAAGATCCCATCAGAAAGCCAAACGGGCAAGATGTTCCGTATGCGTGGTAAAGGTGTTAAGTCTGTACGTAGTGGCGCTCAAGGTGACTTGATCTGTAAAGTGGTTATTGAAACGCCAGTGAATCTAAATGACCGTCAACGTGAATTGCTTGAAGAGCTTGAGCAAAGCATGGGTAAAGATGGCTCTAAAAACCGTCCAAAAGAAAAAGGTTTCTTTGATGGTGTGAAGAAATTCTTCGATGACCTAACTAAGTAACTTCTAGTTAAGTAACTTGAGTTCGAGAATAAAAAGGCGCTGATAAGCGCCTTTTTTATGCCTTAATGATCTAAGAATAGGTAGTTTTGCCAACTTTTCATTCTGATCAATACTTTACGCATCACTGATACGTGTTCGAAGTGTTCTGAATAAACTGCAACTTCTGTGCTTGTTCCTTGTGGCAGGTGATATTCACTCATGTCATCGGTGATTTTTAAGGTGACAATTGCGCGCCCTTGACGAGCAAAAAACTCAGTGCCCATCAGTGTGCCTTGTGCTTGCACTTGCCCTTCACCAATCGCAGGTAATACATCGATTACTTCGCCTGCAAAGGTTTTGCCCGGAATAGCTTTAAAAATAAAATCTGCTTTGTAGCCAGACTCGAGTCTTAATAGTGAATTTTGTCTAAATGCAGCGACGTAAACGGCATCTTCTTTGTGCACAAAGGTCATTACTGGGCGTAATGGCATTGGTACTGCAATCATCCCAGGGCGTAATGTTAGTTGTGTTACATAGCCATCAGTAGGTGCATAAACGCTTGTGCTGTCTAAGTTAAACTGAGCTTGCTCTAAATTAGCGCGAGCAGCGGCAATTTTAGTTTGTTCGCCGTTAATTTCTGACTCAAATGCTAGTTTCTGGCGTAACTCTTCGGCTTGTGCTGCTTCGTAGCTTGCCTTTGCTGCTAAATAGACCCCTAATTTATTATCAACTTGGCCTTTTGAGTAAGCACCGCTTTTTGCGCCTTTTTCATAACGTTCGTATTCTTTCTTGCTACGATCATATTCAGCTTTAGCCATTAGGGCACTGGCTTGTGCTGATTTATAGCTCGCTTCTAAACCGAGCACTGACTGTTTTGCATCCTGCAAAGCGGCAATCGCTTGATTTAGTTTGGCTCGATATAAGGTATCGTCTATGCGAAACAATAAGTCACCTTTTTTAACTGGCTGATTTGGCTTTACTGCAACCACTTCAACGGTACCACGTACATTTGGCACAATGGGTGTTGTGACATAGGCACTGCTGGCCATATTTGAATGTGGATGATTGTAGTTCATTAATAGGATTAAAGCGCCTATCAGTACCACACCACCGAGTACCGCGGTGGGTACTGTCCATTTATTAAGTGGGATTTTAAACACTTTAAAGATACCAATGCACAATGCGGTATAAGTGAGTATTAATAACAAATCCATAGTCTATTTCTCTTTATTATTCGATTGAGAATTTATTTGTGCTTGTAGTGCTGCAACCGTGGCTGTCAGGCTAGCTACTTTTTCTGCTAAGTCTTCTTGTTCCTTTTGAATTTGGTTAAACCCCCAGCCGCGGTCATCACGCCATAATGTCGCCCAAACCCATAAAAATGGCCACAGCACATGTAGGGTAAACAGGCTAACCCAGCCTGCATAATGGATGGCATCTTGGTGAGGGTGATTACGTTTTTTGGCAATTTCGTAGGGAATATCGTGAATGGCAATAACACCATAAAATATTACTACCGTTACAAACACTAGCATGACCAGTGCAAAGTAGTCTAAAAACATCTATCTTCCTTTGTTAAATTAATACCTAATTTATAATACGTTAAATTGACCCTATTCCTAATCGGCATTTTCAGATTTAATCTAATACAACATAATAGGCAGAATCATCAAGACATCTGCACAATGTTACATCATCAGAGAATACCGTTTTTTGAATCTTCCCTTTATTTAGACCAAGTGTTTGACATTTATTTTGGCAATCAATAAAGGAGTTCCACGCTAAGTATTCGTTGCAGATAAAATTAATCGTATACAACAGGGTGAGTATGATAAGTAACTGCTTAACCAGATATAGGCTATTAGCTCTAGACATGTTCATTACCTTGCGTAGTGTCTATCACTTAAGTGTAGTTCATTTTACTTAAATTAGTACTATTGTAGGCTTTGATTAATTGCTTTTAGACTACCGTTCACGTTATGTTTTTTATCGTTCAGCATTCAGTATTTGGAAGAAGTAATGACACCGGCTATTAATTTATTACAAAAGAAAGGTATTAATTTTGATGTGCTCAGCTATCAACATGATCCTTCAAAGCAACAGTTTGGTCTTGAAGCGGTTGAGAAGCTAAAACTCCCTGCTGAGCAAGTATTTAAAACTTTAGTACTTGAAGATACTGAGCATCAGCTTTTGGTTGCTATTGTGCCAGTGAGCCAGCAAGTTAACTTGAAAATGCTAGCAAAGGCGGCAAAGGTTAAAAAAGTGCAGATGGCTCCACAACAAAAAGTCGAAAACACGACAGGTTATATTTTAGGTGGGGTGAGTCCGCTAGGTCAGAAAAAGCGATTAATGACGTTTGTTCATCAATCAGTATCTAATTATGAAAAAGTATATGTTTCCGCGGGTAAACGTGGATTAGAGATTTCTATAGATCCTAACGATTTATGTGCTTTGTTAGGTGCTAAGTTGGCTGATTTTTAATCATATAACGGTGTTTTTTCCTAATTTCGGAAATTACTTATTGTACTGAGGCTATTTATAGATAAGCTGTTCATGCGTTATTAATTCTAATAACGAATTATCTTAAAGGATTCAGGATATGAAAAAAATTATTGCTATTTCTGCACTTACTCTTCTTCCACTTTCTAATGCGATGGCTGATCAAGATATCGGCTGTGGTCTAGGTTCGCAACTTTTCGCAGGCCAAGAAGGTAAAGTTGTTAAAGTATTAGGTGCGACGACAAACGGTACATCTGGTAACCAAACTTTTGGTATCACATTTGGTACGTTAGGTTGTGACGGTACAGGTACTGTTACGGCGTCAACTAAAGTAGCAACATTTATTGATGGCAACATGGAACAACTTGCGCGCGATATGTCTCGTGGTGAAGGCGAATCACTAGATACACTTGCGGAAGTTTGGGGTGTTCAAGCTCAAGATAAAGCGGCGTTTAATAAATTAGTACAGGCTCAGTTTACTCACGTTTTCACTTCTGAAAATGTTACTTCTCAAACTGTACTAGAAAACCTTAATAACCTTGTAGCGAGTGACTCACAGCTATCTTCTTACACTTTATCTTAAGTGTTAATATTCTTATCTAAAGCCCGTTTAGGGCTTTTTTATTTTATGTTTAAATTTCTTATTGTTGCTTCGTTTGTTTTGAGTAGCTCGGCTTATTCTGCTACAACAATACACAATATCGCCTCCCATCCATACTGGCTTAAATTAGGCCATTATCAGCAATCAATCTCGGGTTCATATGAAAGTGAGGTTGATAGCCATAGCTTTTTTCTTTCGGTTAATGGAAAGTTTGATCCTCATGCTGAACTTTTAGCTACTATCGAAGCGTTTCTGAGTGAGAATAATGATGTTACTTGTCAGTTCCCTGCTCGTTATCAATGGTTAAAGCAAAGCTTTTATTCGGAGTGGCCTGAGTTAGCTTGCCCTGAAATTAAGACATGGCAAAAGCTTATAAACCCAAAGGGGATGACTTTAGTTTTTCCTACCGCTTTTATGAATGATCCAGCTTCTATGTTTGGTCATACCTTGTTACGAATTGATGCTAAAGATCAAACTCGCAGTAGAGAACTGATTGCTTTTGCAGTCAATTTTGCTGCTGAACCTGATGCAACTGATAATGCAGCTTTATATGCTCTTAAGGGGCTTATAGGTCAGTATCCTGGTAAGTTCACATTAATGCCATATTATCGCAAGGTTCGTGAATATAATGATCTGGAATCTCGTGATATGTGGGAATATAAATTAGCTTTGTCTGAGTCTGAAATTCAGCGTGTTTTACTACATTTATGGGAACTGCAATGGGCTACATTTGACTATTTTTTTATTGATGAAAATTGTTCTTATCAATTATTAGCGCTATTGCAAGTGGCACGTGATGATCTTAACTTAACTAATAATTTTTCTAGTCATGCTATTCCTTCTGATACTGTCAAAGCACTTGCTGAACACAAACTTTTATCTATGCCTCGATATCGTCCTGCATCTGGCACCATGCTAATTAACTACGAAAGCCAGTTGACTGATGAACAAATTGATATTGCACGTAAATTAAAAAATGGCGAACCACTCAGTGGGTTTTCTTTAACAGCGGAACAAGCTGTGCCTGTACTTGAAATGGCATACGAGTGGTTAAATTATCAATACTACGACCAAGGTTTAGAACGTGAAGCAATTGCGCCTAGATTAACGGCCTTACTGCACCAGCGTAGTAAATTACTTTTGCCTTCGCCCTTTGCAAGACCTGTAACACCCAGCATTAGCCCTGAAAAAGGTCATGATTCTAGTCGTTTTGGAATGGTATTTAATCATTTTAAGTATTCAGAAAATCGCTACGGTTTTAGTTATCGAATGGCGTACCATGACTTGTTAGATAACGCTGGTGGATTTATACCTGGCGCGCAAATTAGCTTTTTTGATATAGAGGGAGATCTAGACTCTGAGGGGAATGTCTATTTAGAGCATGTGTATTTTATTGATGCAATGTCGTTAGCTCCAGATAATCGTTTGTTTGACTCTTGGTCTTGGAATATGCGTGTTGGTTTTGACCGTAAACCTACTGACGATAAACGTAAGGGAAGAGCCTTCATACAAGGCGGTTATGGAAAATCATTCGGTGATGCATCAGGCTTTCAAAGTTACTTTCTTGCGTCTTCGTTATTACAAGCTGGAGAGCTTACTGATTCAGTCTCGCTTGGCTTTGGCACAGAATTTGGACTAATTTGGCAAGCAAGTGATGCGCAAAAACTTGCTCTAACAGCACAGGGATTTTGGCTTGCTAATGATGCGAGCACAAATCATCAAATTGAGCTTGCTGCTCATTGGCAAATTGCACTTGCTCAAAACTGGGGATTAAGAAGTTCATATGTTTATCAAAATCAACAAAGTACTGAGCAGCAGTTAAAACTACAGTTATTCCATTACTTTTAACAATGTATTTTCGGTAGGTTATGCCAGCGGGTTGTGTAATGAGGCGATAAGTACGCGCGTTTCATATGCCAACGGCTCGTATGAGTTTCGCTGGCTATGGCAAGGGTACCCATGCCATAACGGGTGTTAATGCTATCAAGACACTGCATCAGTTTAGGGTTATCGATAGGCGCTTGAAACAAATCAGGCTGCTGAAACATGTGGCTTGATAACTCTAGAGCTCCTACACCACATTTATAAAATCGCACCCCAGGTTTATAGAGATGATCAAATACCTCGCTGATAGCATTGGCAAACACGCAACTATCGGCGGTGGCGACACTAAACTCATAAATATAGGACTTTTTATAATAGCCATCTTGATGAGGAGAGCTGGCCACAAACATTAATAAGCGTTGAGTGTGTGAACCTTGCGCACGTAATTTTCTTGCTACAATGACACAATGATTGATCAGTGCCGTTTTCAGCGCGGTGGCGTCAGTGATACGCTCTCCAAAACTGCGGGTCGAAAAAATTTCTTTTTTGTCTTGGCGTACTTCATCCCAGGCTAAGCAGCTTTTTCCGCGTAACTCGTTCACTGTGCGCTCTAATACAATACTAAACAGGCGTTTCATTTTTCGAGGATCTTGCTCGGCTAAATCAAAAGCCGTATTGATATTCATTGCTTTGAGTTTTTTAGCTAAGCGTCGACCAACGCCCCAAACATCTTGTACGTCCATGGCTTTTAAAATGGTTATCCGTGAAGCTTCTGAGTCAATCACTGCAACGCCATCAAAGCCGGGGAGTTTTTTAGCTGCATGATTGGCGGCTTTGGCAAGGGTGGCTGTTGGGCCAAATCCAACCCCAACAGGTAGCTTTGTTTCGCGCCATACGGTACGGCGAATATCATGGCCATAACGATGCCAATCGTGAATAAGCTTATTGAAACCAGTAAAGTTTAAAAATGATTCATCAATAGAATATATGTGCTGATTATCGCAAAAGCGGCCAATCACGTTCATCATTCGCTCGCTTAAATCCGCATACAGCTCATAGTTAGATGAGCGGATCACCACTTGGTTATCTTCGAGTATTTTCTTTACTTGAAAATAAGGCTGAAATTTTGGAATAGCCAGCTTTCGTGCAATAGGGCACACGGCACAAATACAGCCATCGTTGTTGGTGAGCACCACAACCGGTTTACTACGAATAGCCGGATCAAATACTTTTTCGGCGCTGGCATAAAAGGCCACAGCATCGACTAAGGCGTACATGCTAACAGCTCTTTACTACTGCGATGTAAGCGAATTGAGCGAGTAACCACGCCTTCTAACTGAAACTCATCCGATTGGCGTAGTTGCACCGCGGGGTATTTAGGCGAGGCTGATAATAACTGAGCATTGTGTTTATCTAATAGCTTACAAACAAATAAACCATTTAGATTCGCGACAATGACATCGCCATTTTTAACATCTTCGGCGCGATCAACCAGTAATAAGTCACCATCAAAAATCCCCACACCTTGCATTGATTCGCCAGAGGCAATACCAATAAATGTTGCATCAGGGTGTTTAATCAATAGCTGATCTAATGATAAGCCTAGCTCTTTGTATTGTGCTGCCGGTGATTCAAAACCACATACGCCAGCTTCGATATAAATAGGAATAACACGCATAACAAAACCACTATACTGTACATTTATACAGTATAGTGGTTTGTGGTTATCTTGCCAATAAGATCACGGCGTGTTGTGATTGATATTTTCGATCATAGTTGTGGCAATAGCGATGAAATCACGTACTTGCTGATCAGTTAAACCGTGGCAAAGTTTGGCATCAACCTCTTGCTCTGCAACTTCTAAGCGCGAGAACAGGGCGTTACCTTGATCAGTAAACGATAAAATTAAACAGCGTTTGTCATTTTCGTCGGCACATTTAGAAACCAGTTCAAGCTTTATAAGCTCTTTTACTAAGCGTGCTATTTGTGCTTTATCACGCCCTGTTTTGGTAACAATATCATTGGCGGTACAGTGCTGTGTTTCGGCAATGATATGTAAACAGCGTACATGCAGCGCATTAAGGCCAAGCTCGTTGGCGTTAATGGCTTCGCGTACAGTGACACGGTAACTTTGTGCCAGTGTAAATAAAGCAGAAGAAAGCGAGGTTTGTGGCATGGTTCACCTAAGTTCAGTTGGTGGATTTAGTTGACAAAGTCAATCAAAAGCGTATAGTTGACTATATCAACTATCGGGGCGTTGTGCAATTTAACCAGCTAGGAGAGAAAGATGGCTAGAAAAGTTCGTCGTGCAAACGTATTAAGTACTACACGTATTTCCCCGCA
Source organism: Pseudoalteromonas sp. S1650 (assembly GCF_005887195.1). Lineage (NCBI taxonomy): Bacteria > Pseudomonadati > Pseudomonadota > Gammaproteobacteria > Alteromonadales > Pseudoalteromonadaceae > Pseudoalteromonas > Pseudoalteromonas sp. S1650. Next base: position 122,240 of record NZ_PNDF01000007.1, read on the forward strand.
TCTACAAAGAATTGTTGTTGGCTCAGACGAGTTTGCTGACTTCCCGCAAGATGCAAAAGGTGCGTACGTAAAGGTATTGCTCCCGCATGTCGGTGAATCTAAGGTTGAACTTGATTTACACGCTGAGCATCCCGCATTAATGCGTTCTTACACTATTCGCGATATCAACCCAATTAACGGTGCAATTACCCTCGATTTTGTGGTTAACCAACATCAAGGCGTGGCAACCAACTGGGCACAAAATGCGCGTGTAGGCGACGAAGTCGGTATAGCGGGCCCAGGCCCTAAAAAACTCACAGATTTTACGCAAACACATTATTTAATGCTGGCAGATTTAACCTCTGTCAATGCAATCAATGGCTACTTACAAGCCCTGCCACAAGACGCCACTGTCGATGTCATTATTCATGTTGCGGATAAAGCCGACATTATTGAACTTGAGCAGATTGAAGCACACAGCCAACATAGTGTTGAATGGCTAGTTACAGATGAGCCAGAAACTGATCTACTCGATCAAGTAACACGCTTATGCGCAGGTTATAACGCGCAACCTATGGTGTTTATGGCGCTAGAAGCAAATTTGGTGAAGGCAATTCGCCGTTTAATTACAAGCAGTTTTAAAATTGATCGTGAACACATTGTTGCATCGGCCTATTGGAAGCGTGGTATTGATGCTGATGGCCTAAAGGTGGAAAAACAGCAACAAAGCCGTGCCTAATTAGCATTTGAAAAAAAACCATTCGCTCTCATTAACTAATTATAAAGAGTTAAACTTTGGAGAGCGAATGTCAGATCTTAGCAACACACCTTTTTCATTGCTTGAATTGAGCCCAATGAAAGAGCACGAAACCGTTTCGCAAACACTAGCCAATAGTGTTACCTATGCACAAACAGCCGACAAACTGGGTTTTAATCGGTTTTGGATGGCAGAGCATCATAATATGCGCGGTATCGTGTGTGCCGCAACTTCAGTACTGATAGGTCATATCGCAGGTAAAACTCAGAATATCCGCGTAGGTGCGGGTGGAGTGATGTTACCTAACCACCCACCGCTGGTGGTTGCTGAGCAATTTGGCACCCTAGAGAGTTTATACCCCGGTCGCATTGATTTAGGTTTAGGCCGAGCCCCAGGTAGTGATCCAATTACCAGCCGTGCTTTGCGCCGTGATGAACAACGCGCTGAGCACTTCAATGATGAAGTAACGGAGCTGCAAGCTTTACTTGGCCCATATAAAGGTGATTCTCCAGTACGCGCAATCCCAGGTGAAGACACTAATGTGCCAATCTGGTTACTGGGCTCTAGTCTTTATAGTGCTGGACTTGCGGCAAAAAAAGGTTTGCCATATGCATTTGCTGGGCATTTTGCGCCACGATTTGTTGAAGATGCCATTGCATTGTATCGCAGAGAATTTCAACCATCTGAGGTATTAGATAAGCCATACGTCATGCTTGGTTTACCCGTTGTTGCCGCTGACACCGACGAACAAGCACAGTTTTTAGCAACCACAGCGAAACAACGTATCTTAGCACTTATGCGCGGCAAGCCACTTTGGCTTAAAGAACCTGTTGCAACAATGGAAGGGTTGTGGACAGCGCAAGAAAAAATGCAAGTAGAAAACTTTTTAGGACTTTCTGTTGTGGGCGGTCAAGCGAGCGTTAAGCATAAGCTGAGTATGATTAAACAAACGCTACAGGTTGATGAGTTTATTTTTACAAATGACCTGTATGAATTGAGTGACAGACAACATGCGCTGGAAATATTAGCAAGCATCATGCGCTAATACGGTTTAGCAAATAGTGAATGCGTGTAATGAGTTTTTATGCGCATTGCTTAAGCCCTGACACTCATTTATCAAACGGTTTTATAGATTAATTCAATTTATATAATCCGTTTTAAGGATTGAATTTAACTTTATACAATACATTTATTAACCATTACCCTAGGAAGGTGCACCGTGAAATCTCAAACAATTGCCGCAGTAGAACCACAAACAAAAACAGCATTAATCGCTGAGGGTGGTGGGCAACGAGGGATTTTTACCGCAGGTGTACTCGATGCGTGGTTAGAAAATAATTACGATCCATTCGATTTATTCATTGGTACATCAGCAGGCTCACAAAATTTAACAAGTTATTTAGCGCGTCAAAAAGGCTATGCAAAACGTTTGATCAGAGGACTTTCGCGGCATAAACGTTTTTTCCAACTTGGCCGCGGGCTGTTTGGTAAAAGCATTGTTGACCTTGATTGGTATTTTGATAAAACCAAAGAAGTAAACCGTGCCTTAGATTTTAAAACAGCAACGCAAAATTTAGGTAATCGTGAATTGTTGATCACAACCACTAACGCGGCTGATCGTAAACCCTATTACTTGAGCCCAAATGGTGAAGATACACAATGGTTGGCCTTGTTAAAAGCATCAAGCGCATTACCGTTTTTATATAAAGATGGCGTTAACTTAACGCCTTGGCTAACAACCAAGGCCGCAAATGATGCCATTATTCAAAGCTCTAATACTGATTTAGTCCATGATATGTATTTAGATGGGGGCTTAGCTGCACCTTTACCTGTGAAAGAGGCCTATAATCGTGGTGCTCGTGATATTGTGGTTATTCGTACTGTTGATGAAAACTTTCAAGTGCAATCTGAATGGGTAAATAAGTTAAAATCACTCGTTTGCGTATCGGGTTATTGCCCTAAAACCATTGATTACTTGGTTCAACACGAACAAGCTTATCAAGATGAATTAGATTTCATTGCAAACCCGCCAAGTGATGCCCGTATCACACAAATTTTTGCAGGTGATAAATTACGCAGTAAACTGCTGGGTAGTACAGATTCAGATCTCCGCTATGATCACAAATTAGGCTTAGCGGCAGGTCGTGCCTTTTTACAGCAACAACTGCTAAATTAGTTGGGAGCAGGCTCGGGTAATTAATCCCATTGCCTACTTGAGATATTTGTAAATAGAGTTAAAGTGGTTAGCTATTCACTTTTTGTGATTTTTTATCTATAAAAACAATAAAGGCTTGCCATGTTTAACAGTGCTGTATCGACAATCAATGGTCTTCTTTGGGGGGAAGGCCAAATTCTTATCTATATTCTTCTGTTTGCTGGGATCTGGTTTTCGGTAAGGTTAAAAGCGATTCAATTGGTTAAGTTTCGCCATATGTTTAGCCTGTTAAAGTCGAGTAACAGCACAGATAAAAACTCAATTAGTTCGTTTCAAGCTTTATGTACTGGTCTTTCAGCCCGTGTAGGTACCGGTAACCTTGCAGGGGTTGCCGTTGCTATTTCGTTAGGGGGCAGTGGTGCAATATTTTGGATGTGGGTGATTGCCATTTTGGGCATGGCCACAGGCTTTGCTGAGAGCGTACTTGGGCAAGTTTATAAAGTCAGGGATGCCAATGGCGAGTTTAGGGGCGGGCCTGCTTATTATATTCAACAAGGCTTAGGCAGTAGAGCGCTTGCAGTGTGTTTTGCTTTTTGCTTGTTTCTTGGTTATGGCTTTACGTTTAGTGCCATGCAAACGAATACCATTACCGATGCTCTCAATTACGCATTTGAAATTCCAACACTGTATTCAGGTATTGTGATCACAATATTGGCAGGCTCTATTATTTTAGGTGGCTTTAAAGCTATTGCCCGCTTTGCTGAACGCATTGTGCCAGTTATGGGCATTTTATTTGTACTAGCCGCTATCATAATTACTTTACTAAATATCGGTAAAGTGCCTGCGATGATTGAAGATATTTTACTTTCAGCCTTTGGCTTACAAGAGGCAGGCGCAGGGGCTATGGGCGCCGCAATTAAAAACGGTATTCAGCGAGGGCTTTATTCAAATGAAGCCGGAGCGGGGAGTGTGCCACATGCATCTGGCTGTGCATCGCCAGTACCAAACCACCCAGTCACTCAAGGTTACATTCAAATGCTTGGGGTGTTTTTTGACACTATTGTGCTTTGTAGTTGTACGGCGGTGATTATTTTATTGGCTGATATTGATATTAGCGGCGAAATGGAAGGAATACGCTTAACTCAATCTGCGATGACAGCGCATATGGCCGCTGGTGGCATTTACTTTGTAGCGGCTGCAATTTGCTTATTTGCGTTTACTTCTGTGGTTGCAAACTATGCCTACGCAGAAAGTAACCTACATTTATTTAAACTAGATAATAAACTCGGCCGAGGTATTTATACCTGTTTATATTTATCCATGATGATTTGGGGCGCATCTGCCACCATTAAACAAGTGTGGGATCTTGCAGACATTGCTTTAGGTTTAATGACAGTGGTGAACGTTATCGCTATCATACGCTTAACGCCAACCATCTTATCTGTGACAAAAGACTACCATAGTCAACGTGAAGAAGGGCTAGAGCCAAGTTTTGATTCTGAAAAAGTACAGGTTCAAGGTCAAACAGAGCAAGGTATATGGCGCAAATAAGCTAAAACAATAACGAGAAAAGTAACCATGATAGATATATATGCAGGGCCTAGTGCTGCAAAAGTAATTCAAGAGCAAGGCCTGTCTGCCGATTTGTTTAATACCTTTTTAGGAGCAAGCGGCGGGCCCAAGTGGTTTACATTATTTGGTTTGGATAAATATCTATTTGGTGAATTTTTTAAAGACCGTACCACACCTTTAAACTTATTAGGGTCAAGTGCCGGTGCATTTAGATCTGCTTGTTTTGCACAAAATGACCCTGTTGCTGCAATATCTCGATTAGCAAAGTCTTACTCTGAAACACGCTATTCATCGAATAAAGCAAAACCAGAAGAAATAACAACAAAAGCACGAGAGTTATTAACCACTGTATTTGCTGAAAATGGTATTCACGAAATCATTAACAACCCGATTTTTAAAGCCCACTTTATAGTTGCAAAATCGAATGGCTTTACAGCATCAGAAAACAAAGTGATGCAGTTAATGGGGTTATCTAAAAGCTACTTAGTCAATCGAATGAATAGACGTTTGTTAAGTAAGCAATATGAACGTTATGTATTTCAGCCTGCGGATAGTCAGTTATCTTTTTCCGATAATAATACTTTCAATACCCATACTATTGAGCTAAGCGAAGATAATTTAGCGGATGCTTTGCTTGCTTCAGGCTCTATTCCATTAGTGATGCAAGGCATTAAAAATATAACAGGAACACCACCAGGTATGTATCGTGATGGCGGTATTATCGATTATCACTTTGACTTAAGTATTCATAATGACGGGCTCATATTATATCCGCATTTTAATAATAGCCCAAAGGCAGGTTGGTTTGATAAGAGCCTAAAGCGCGGTATTACCCCGAGTAACTATGATAACGTAGTGATGATCACCCCATCAGCGGAATTTGTCGCTTCATTACCTTATGGAAAAATTCCCGATCGTAAAGATTTTACAGAACTTGATGCTGATATACGAATCAAATATTGGCAACAAGTATTCAAAGAAACCGAACGGCTAGCAGAGGCATTTGATACGGTATGTACTAATAAGCACACACCGAAAATAAACCTTATCAAATAATCGTGGTTTTGCTTTAACTACTTAAACTGGCTAATCAAGGATGTTTGTTCTGTCACTTTACTGAGTAATGCTTCACAAAGTTGCTGCGAAGTTTGGCCAAGCTCTTTACAGTCATGAGCAAAATCTTGAGCTGCTGTTATATTTCTTGCGATCGATTGACTTGCCGTTAGCTGTTCTTTTATCGCTTGGGCTACAACACTATTAAGCTCACTTAGCTTGATTGATTGCGCTTTAATATGGTCTAAACTATCGCCACTTTGATGGGCAAGCTTAACACTTTTGGCCGACAAATCTAGTCCGTCATTCATGGCAATTTGTGCTTGTTTCGAAGCGTGGGTAAGTTGATTTAATACATTGCTAATTTCTTCTGTTGATTGCTGAGTTCTAGACGCTAGAGCTCGTACTTCTCCTGCAACTACCGCAAACCCTCTGCCATGCTCACCTGCGCGGGCTGCTTCAATTGCCGCATTTAAAGCAAGTAAATTAGTTTGATCTGCGATGGCATTAATCTCAGAAAGAATTGCCACAATATCTTGATTTCCTTGGATTAAGTTTTCTACATAATTGCTTGCGGCATTGAGTTTTTCGTCAAGTTCACTAATTGAATTTATAGTTTGTCTAACAGCAAGTGAACCGTCTTCTGTTGCTTGATTCGTTAACTCAGCAGTTTGGCTTGATTTCATCGTGCTAGACGAAAGTTCATCAATAGAAGCGGTCATTTGTTCTGTTGCAACAACAATTTGTGAGACTTCGTCAGTTTGTTTATTTAAAAGCTCCGTAACATTATGGCCAGACTCAGCACAATGTTGGGCATTGTAATTAACACCCACACTAACATCATTCACACGGCCAACAACTGCTTTTAGTTTTGCTTTTTGCATCTCAAGTGCAAGATATGCAAAGCCAGATTGATCATTGGTACCAGAATACAGGTAAGCCATTAAGGGGTTATCGTATACTTGTTTTGCTTTACTAATAAGTGCTAAATATTTTTGGCGCCAAAAATACATAAGCCCATTAGCTGATGCTAAAAATAGTACAAGTACACAATTAAAAATATTAAATCCAGCACTGAATAGGGCAGCCAGCGAGCCTAAAAAGCTAATTAGCAACAGGGCACTTATGTAAAGAGTGGCATCATACTTTACTGCTGTAGCATGAGACTTTTGGTTGTTGTTTATTTTTGCATATTCAGCAGTTGCTCTTTGTACAACTTCATCACTCTGTTTGGTTCTGACTGATTGGAATTCAATGATATTACCAGTTTTATCTTTAATAGGTGTTACAAAGGCATTCACCCAGTAGTAATCACCATTTTTACATCGATTTTTAACAGGTCCCATCCAAGATTGACCATTTTTAAGATGGTGCCATAAATCAGCAAAAGCAAGCTTTGGCATATCAGAATGACGAACGAGATTGTGAGGTTTATGCACCATTTCGTCGAGGGAATATCCGGCTATTTTACAAAATTCATCATTGGCATAAGTAATATTGCTATTTAAATCTGTAGTTGATAAGAGGATAGATGATTCAGGAAATTTAACTTCATTGCTATTTATTAGTTGGCTATTCACAGTGCTGGTCACTTTTTTAGAATAATTATAATAGTAAAGTATTGTTTATTACCGATATTATTATTGTGAAATAAACAAGGAAAGTCTTATTTAAATAAGTTTTGTCCTATATCAAGTTACACCTAAGTAATTGATATGGAATTAAGAAAATTCATATTTTTTCGTAAATGCGGAGGAAAACTTTAATTCTAAATAGAATTTAGAATTAAAGTTAAACTATAGAAATTAAAACCTAGGATCACCTTCACATAACTCACCATCATAATCACTATCTAAATCAGTATTTGGACAATGCCTATTGAAAAAATAGGCTTCTTCAATGGATGTCATTTGCTTACAGTATTGTCTGCCATCACATTCGAAATAACTTTCATTAGTAGAGAAGCGTTTTTGTTGTCTCTTATTAAAGCGTGCTTTTAAAGGTGCTATAACACGGCTATTGACTACCTCAGTAATAGATGTACCACCATTATTTGTAACGTAATATTCCCATCCCAAATACAAAAAAATTGTCAGCAAAATAAACTTTCTCATAGGACCTGCTAATATTTATAGTTATAAAGTTTGAAGAAAATGCATGAAATGTTAAAAGAGAGACTCTTCTAGTATTAAAGTATGGATATGCTACTAAGATGAAAATGAAAAGTTAAGTTTAATTAATCATTTATCCATGAAATCTGAATTTTCCTAGAGGTGTAAGAGGAGGTAACCTAAAAAACTCGAACTACTTCTGATGTGGAACATCAAATGAAAAGATATAAAGTTATCAAAATTAGGTCGTTTATTTTGAATGGGCATTGTGCAAGCAAAGCCAGAGCAGATATATGAGATAGGTTTAAATGCTAAAAATATAAAAAGCTTTAACATCTAAACTGTTAGAGTAATACATTAAAAATAATTACGCATAACAAACTAATCTCTTGAGAACTATAAAAAACAACTAGCTATTTGTTCAAAGAACTTATTAATTGAAAGAGCGATAAATGAGAACTCATAAAAGATAGTAAAATAGATATAAACAAGTAAATTAACTACTAGAAACAAATTATACTTAATTACCCATAAATTACGTTATGTTAAATTACATAAATTAATTAAAAGTGGCAGTTAGGTTGCTAACTAGCCCACTTTTAGAAGGGTTTTAAATAGCTTAATTTAACTCAGAATCTACCCAAAACTTTGTGCCTTTAAGTACAGCTTGTAGTGCAAGGCCATTTTCGGTTAAAGAGTAAACAGTTACTTGGTCGGCAATTGCTTCGGCAACTAAAGCACCACCTTTATCTTCATATTTTGCTGCTGCATCTGCATTTCCACCGAATGCCCAACCATGTTCAATAAAGCGATTTACTGCTGCTTGATTATGAAAAACCATCACAACATTAAAGTCTTTAACACCTAAACCTAAGCCTAAACCTGCTTCACCCATATTCATGTAAGTTGATTTACCGGTTAAGTTATTTTTTACTACACCATAACCACCGCCAAAACTGGCTAAAACAACATTTACATTGGCATTATCAAAAACCGCATAACCAGCAGAGTTAGCAATTTGTTGTTTAACATCAGGTTTTTGAGCGTAAAGCTCACTTAATGTATTGTTTTTCATGCTTTGTACTAAAGCACGTTTTTCATCGGGAGATGCACTTCCTGTTGTAGCACAACCGGTTAAAATTGTAGTGATTAAAACTAAACTAATAGCGATAAACTTTTTCATACATATTCCTTGAATATTAGTATGGCAATCTAGTTAATTTTGCAAATACTATAGATATATTAAGTCCAATACTAGACAGTATCGGACTTTATGGTAATCTTATAACTAGCTATTTTACAAGATATTACATCATTATGCTCGTTGCTCTCGTCGATACACTAAAACAACTGCGTTACCAAATTGCCCATCTTGAAGATGATACTCTTGCAACAGAATATCCAGAACTTGAACACTTTATACATCAAGTTGGATTGACTGTTGCTGAATCAAAAAATGACTTAGCTTTTGTTTATCAGTTTTTATATGTGTATGGCCGAAAATCAGAAGCCACATTTAATCGTTTTCGAAATGAGCTTGAGCGTTTTTGTTTATGGTCGTGGTTGTTTGCTGAAAAATCGGTATTTGATCTAAAACGTGAAGATATTGAAGCCTATGTTGATTTTATGGTTGAACCAGATTCAGCCTGGTTGTCAAGTTCAGTGCAATGGCGTTATAAAGATGAACAAGGCATAAGACGACTAAATACAAATTGGCGCCCTTTCATCAATAAAGAAAATATTGCTAGCCAACAAACACTCGCAGCTATGTTTACAGCTTTAAATGTTTTTTATAAGTTCGCAATTTTAGAAGAAAAAACCTTTGCTAACTTTGTACCGGTTGTTAAAAAGAATAGCCCTTACTTAGTTGTGCAATCGCAAATTAAAATTCCCGATACACTTAGTGATATTCAATGGGAATATGTTTTTGGTGTTACTCGTGATTTATGTGAACAACAACCTGATTTAGAAAGAAATTTATTCACACTTGCTTGCTTAAAAGGATTGTACTTACGAATATCTGAGTTATCCGAGCGCCCTCAGTGGTCACCCGTTATGTCACATTTTTGGCAAGATAATGATGGTTTTTGGTTTCTAAGAATTATGGGTAAAGGCAATAAATTACGTGATGTTACCTTAAGTGAAGATTTTATATCATATCTAAAACGTTATAGGCTTTACCGTGGTTTACCTGCCCTGCCCCGCGTTGATGAAGCTGAGCCGTTAGTTCATAAAATTCGTGGTAAAGGAGGAATGACTGTTCGTCAAATTCGTCGTTTGGTTCAGCAAAGTTTTGATTTAGCAAAACAATCTCTTTTAGATGACGGCTTTAAAGATGATGCGGAACAACTTGAAGCGGCCACTGCTCACTGGTTAAGACATACCGGTGCAACACACGATGCCCAAACAAGACCGCTAAAACATTTATCTGAAGATTTAGGTCATGCAAAAATTGCTACGACAGATCAAATCTATATTCAAACAAATATAAAAGAACGTGCAAAGTCCGGAATAAAAAGGAAAGTGTAATGGAATATACAATACTGGCATCAGTTGGCTTAGCTTTATTATTTTATTCACTGACGATTCGGCAATTAGAGCGAACAGAAATTACCGGGCCAATGTTTTTTGTGTTGGTCGGAATTGCAATGTCTTACTTTTTGCCGAGTGAGTTTAAGTTAGGCGAAGCCGGACTCAGTGACATTTTACCTTTGGTTGAATTAACCTTAAGTATTTTTTTATTTACCGATGCCGCCAAATCAAAACTTCCCGTATTAAAACATAGTTATCAGTACCCTAGCCTGTTACTTTTTGTTGCTTTGCCGATGACATTACTGTTAGGTGTAGCTGGCGGGTTGTTTTTCTTTTCGGAGTTATCACTTTTTCAATCTGCTTTGATTGCGGTAATCTTAACGCCGACTGATGCCGCGCTTAGCAAAGGAATTTTAGAATGCACATCGGTTCCAGAGAAAGTTCGCGAAGGAATAAATACGGAAAGTGGTTTGAACGATGGCCTTTGCGTACCCATCTTTTTAATTTTACTTTTATTAGCTCAAAATCCAGAAAGTGCTGTAACGACAATTGATACTTTACTTGTTTTTGCAAGAGAGTTAGGTGTAGCACTTATTGTTGCTGGCGTGTCGATGGCTGTGTTTATTCCACTTTTAAAAATAGCATTAGCACGTCATTACTTTGCAAATAATAGCAGTCCATTTTTATTGATTGGCTTAGTCATGGCTATTTTCTCTTTAACACAAAATTTTCATGGCAGTGGCTTTATTGCTGTTTTTGTTTCGGGGCTTTTATTTGATTACTTAGCACCTAAAAAAATTCGTTCAACACTAGTTAAAGACTCTGAGCATATCGCTGAATTTGTTGCGCTACTAATTTGGTGTTTATTCGGTTTTGTATGTGGTCACTTAATTGTGAATGATATCACTTGGTCAATTATTTTTTATGCGTTATTAAGTGTGACGATTTTTAGAATTGTGCCGGTACTCCTTTCACTTATGTTTACTAATCTAAATTTCAAAGACAAATTTACTTTTGCGTGGTTTGGTCCAAGAGGTTTGGCGTCTATCGTTTTCACTTTAATGGTGATGGATACAGTAATTGAAAACAAAGAACAAATTGCCACAGTAACATTAACAACCATTTTATTTAGTGTGTTCATTCATGGCATGAGTACCAAGCCCATAGCAAAAAGTTACCAATAAAAAAGGCGCGTTGAGCGCCTTTTTTATTTTTACAACTTAAAGTAGCTCTGCAATTAATTGCAGTGGATGCTTTGGTTTAAATTTTTCATAGCGCTTCACTTGGCTACGACAAGAAAAGCCAGTTGCTAAAATAGTTTCAGGCTCATTACTTGAAATAATTGGTTGCCAACTCATTTCATAAAGAGCCCGTGAATTTTCTTGGTTTTGTTTTTCATGGCCGTACGTTCCTGCCATACCACAACAACCCGTACTGGTAGTTTCAAGCTGTAAATTTAGATCAGCAAAAATGGTTTGCCAAACTTTAGATGCATTCGGCATTGCTGTTGTTTCAGTACAATGACTCAACAATTTAAATGGCGAACTCGTTGTAGTGGCAAGAGTAACTTGTTTAAAGTTTTGCGTTTGAAGCCATTCATGCGCAAGCTCAACTTTAAAATCTCCACGGTTCTCTTTTAAAATTGATACATATTCATCTCGGTAACACATAACCAAAGATGCATCGAGCCCAACTAAAGGAGCATTGATTTCACTGAGTGAATTTAAAAACTCAGCTGCATTTTTTGCTGTTGTTTTAAATTCATTTAAAAACCCTTTTACATGCTGAGCTTTACCATTAGGTTTAAATGGTAATAGCATAGGTTTTTTGCCTAACGCTTTAATGACTTTAATAAAGCTTTCGACTAATTCGGCTTCGTAAAAACTCGTGAATGGATCTTGTACTATCAGTACATATTCTGCTTGTTGTTCTTTTGAAAGCGAATTAAGTAATTCAAAATTAAATTGCTGATCTTTTGAAATACGTTTAGAAAGTTGCGGTACGCTTAAACTTGGCGTATCAACATAACCAATGGTATTTTTAATTAATCCTGAAACAAGTTTTGTATTTACTATTGGATTTACCACTTTAGCAAATTTTGCCATCACCGGCGCAGTTTGTTCGATGCCTGCTACTAAATAATCTTTTGCTGGTCGAGCATAATAACTGTGGTAAAAATTTAAAAAGCGTGAGCGAAATGTTGGTACATCAACTTTTATTGGGCATGCAGTAGTACATGCTTTACAAGCTAAACATTCATCCATTGATTCTTTTACTTCATGAGAGAAATCATAAACGCCTTTTTTCTTATCGCGACTATGTTGATAGCGCTCCCACCAAGTGATCACTTCACCATTAACTAATTCTTTTTCGACATTGAGTAAATCAATATTTTCAGACTCTTGAAGGCGCAACCACTCGCGCATTAAACTTGCGCGACCTTTAGGTGAATAACGGCGGTCACCTGTTACTTTATAAGATGGACACATTGGTGATTTTTCATCGTAGTTAAAACACAGACCATTACCATTACAGGTCATCGCGTTATTAAATTCTGTTTTAACATCGATAGAAATTTCTTTGTCGAACCAGGCACGCTTTTGATCGTCAACAGAAACGAGTGAGTCTTTACTTTCAATTGGCGTACAGATTTTACCTGGGTTTACTCTGTTATTTGGATCAAATGCCGCTTTGATTTTTCGAAGTTGTGTAAATAAATGCTCGCCGAAAAACTCAGGGCCATATTCACTTCGATAACCTTTGCCATGCTCTCCCCACATCAATCCGCCATATTTTGCAGTCAATTTAACGACTTCATCTGAAATATGGCGAAGTAATTTTTCTTGCTCTGGATCACACATATCTAAAGCAGGTCGTACGTGTAAAACACCAGCATCAACATGGCCAAACATACCATATTGAAGGTTGTGGTCATCGAGAAGTTCACGAAACTCGACTATAAAATCGGCTAAGTTTTCTGGTGGTACTGCAGTATCTTCAGCAAAAGCTAAGGGTTTTTGACTGCCTTTTACATTACCTAAAAGACCCACTGACTTTTTACGCATTGCATAAATTTTTAAAATATCAGCTTTGTCATTCGTTAACTGATAACCGATCACCCCATTAGTTTGTTTTTCAACACATTCATCGAGTAGCTTACAAAGAGTGTCTACTTTATCTTTAATGTCTTCTGGTGAAACCGCATTAAACTCAACCATGTTGAGTCCTTGCATATCTTTGTTTTCAACATCGGTTATTAAGTCCGATACTGAATGCCAAATGATATCTTCTCGAGCAAGGTTAAGTACTTTGCTATCGACTGTTTCTACAGAAGTTGCATTTGCTGCGACTAGAAAGGGTGAATGACGAAGTGCAGAATCAAAGCTATCGTATTTAATATTTATTAATGTTTTAAATTCAGCAATGGGCGTAATATTTAGTTTTGCTTCAGTTACAATACCTAATGAACCTTCAGAGCCTGTAATTAATCGGCTCATATCAAAGGTTTGTAAATCATCAGAAAGAATATGTTCTAAATCGTAGCCGGTCAGAAAACGGTTTAAACGTGGGAATTTTTCTAAAATAGCGTCTCGATTCTCAAGGCCAATATCAAGAACTGTTTTATATAACTTACCTACTGTCGTGTTTTGTTCAGCAATTACTTTTGCTTTTTCAATAGGCATAGGGGTTGTTGACATTTCAGTGCCATCAACAAGATAAGTTGTTAGGCCTAAAACGTGATCACTTGTTTTGCCATAAACCAAAGAGCCTTGACCTGATGCATCTGTATTTATCATGCCACCGATTGTTGCACGGTTACTTGTTGATAAATCGGGCGCAAAGAAAAAACCATAAGGACGCAAAAAGTCGTTTAATTGGTCTTTTATTACACCCGTTTGCACGCGCACCCAATTTTCTTCGACATTGATTTCTAAGATTTCACGCATGTAGCGAGATAAATCAACAACTATACCAGGGGTTAGCGATTGACCATTAGTACCTGTACCGCCTCCGCGTGGACCAAAAGTCAGTGATAAAAACGGATCACGAGAAGCAATTTGCATAGCAAGTTGTATGTCTTTTGCTGACTTTGGAAAGATGACACCTTGAGGTACCTGTTGGTAAACGCTGTTATCGGTTGATAAACTTAAACGTGTAGAAAAGCTTGCATCGGTATCACCACTAAAACCTTGTTTTTGTATTGTATCTAAGTAATTAGAAACGAGTTCTGTGGTGGCTTGTTGTTGGCTTATTGTTGCTATCATGACGGTGATAAATTAAGGCATTTTGCAAATTATATCATGCTAATAGCTAAGATAAATTGAAGATTTTACAGTTTGTAACACTCTTTTTATCGATTTCGGGGGCATTACTTTTATACTGTGTATTAAAGCAGCAAATGAGATAGTCAGATGAAAAAAATTGCATTAATCAGTTTAGGTGCCTTGTGCATGTTATTGGGTTTAGTTTTTGTTATTATTCCCGGACAGTCGCTGATCTTCTTTATTGCAGGACTTTTCTGTTTATCTTTTTACTATCCTAAAGCGCGTGATTATTTAACCTTGTGCCAAAAGGCTCTGACTAAGTCATGTGCTTATATCGATAAAAAACTTGCTCGCTGATTTCTAATTGAGCTACAAAAATGCCAGCTAAGTGCTGGCATTTTTTATATCAGAATCTTTATTTTGATTAAATAAAGTACTTAGTCGGCTAATTTCTTAGCAAGATATAACCAAGTTTCTAATACTGTATCTGGGTTTAGAGAAACAGAATCAATGCCCTGCTCAACTAACCAAGCTGCAAAGTCTTCATGATCTGAAGGACCTTGACCACAAATACCTACGTATTTGCCTTTTGCTTTAGCTGTTTGAATAGCCATTGATAATAGTTTCTTGATTGCAGGGTTACGCTCATCGAATAGATGCGCAATTAAACCTGAGTCACGGTCAAGACCTAATGTTAACTGAGTTAAGTCGTTTGAACCGATAGAGAAACCATCGAAATACTCTAAGAACTCATCTGCAAGTAACGCGTTTGATGGTAATTCACACATCATGATTACTTTCAGACCATTTTCGCCACGTTTAAGACCATGTTCTTCAAGTAATTCAATAACGCGCTTACCTTCTTCAAGCGTACGAACAAATGGGATCATGATTTCAATATTAGTCATACCCATTTCGTTGCGAACACGTTTAATCGCTTCACACTCTAACGCGAAACAGTCACGGAAATCTTCAGAGATATAACGTGCTGCACCACGGAAACCAATCATTGGGTTTTCTTCTTCCGGCTCATATTGCTGGCCGCCAACGAGGTTTGCATATTCGTTTGACTTAAAGTCAGACATACGAACAATGACACGCTCAGGTGCAAACGCACAACCTAGTGTTGCAATACCTTCAACAAGCTTAGAAATATAGAACTCTACAGGTGATTCATAACCTGCCATCATTTCTGAGATTTCAGCTTTTAGCTCGTCAGATTGCGCATCAAAATTAAGAAGTGCTTTAGGGTGAACACCAATCATTCGGTTGATTACGAATTCAACACGCGCAAGGCCAACACCGGCATGAGGTAAGCGAGCAAAGTCGAATGCACGATCAGGGTTACCTACGTTCATCATAACTTTCATTGGTAATTCTGGCATTTCATCAACACGTGATGTAAGTACTTCGTAATCTAAAATACCTTCGTAGATATAACCTGTGTCACCTTCGGCACACGATACAGTTACATCTTGGCCTGCTTTAATTAAATCAGTTGCATTACCACAACCAACAACTGCAGGAATACCTAATTCACGAGCAATGATTGCCGCGTGACAAGTACGTCCACCACGGTTTGTAACAATCGCAGCGGCACGTTTCATGATTGGCTCCCAGTCTGGGTCAGTCATGTCAGTAACTAGAATGTCGCCTTGTTGTACTTTGTCCATTTCATCAATTGAATCTAGTACGCGTACAGTACCTGAACCAATCTTGTGACCAATTGCACGGCCTTCAGCAACAACTGTGCTTGTACCATTTAATTGGAAACGCTCCATAACGTTAGCGTCTTCGTTTGAACGAACTGTTTCTGGACGTGCTTGAACGATGTAAAGTTTACCGTCGTTGCCGTCTTTTGCCCACTCGATGTCCATTGCACGACCGTAGTGCTTTTCAATAATAACAGCTTGCTTTGCAAGTTCTTGAACTTCAGCATCTGTGATTGAGAATTTGTTTGAAAGTGACGAATCTACGTCAACAATTTCAACTTGCTTACCATGTGATTCATCCGCTGAGTAAATCATTTGGATTGCTTTTGAACCAATGTTACGGCGAACTACCGCTGGTTTACCGTTAGCAAGAGTTGGTTTATGAACATAAAATTCATCTGGGTTTACAGCACCCTGTACAACCATTTCACCAAGACCATAGCTTGAAGTTACAAATACAACATCTTCAAAGCCAGATTCAGTATCAATACTGAACATAACACCTGAAGCTGCTTTATCTGAACGAACCATGCGTTGGATACCAGCTGAAAGTGCAACACCACGGTGATCATAACCTTGGTGAACACGGTAAGAAATAGCGCGGTCATTAAATAGTGAGGCAAACACGTGTTTGATTGCAGTCATTACTGCATCAATACCACGTACGTTTAAAAACGTTTCTTGTTGTCCTGCGAATGAAGCGTCTGGCATGTCTTCTGCTGTAGCAGATGAGCGAACTGCAAATGAAACATCTTGTGATGCGTCGCCGTGTAGTTGGCTATATGCGTCGCGGATGGCTTGGTCTAGGTTAGGTTGGAATGGTGTATCGATAATCCATTGGCGGATTTCGGCACCGACTTTAGCGAGTGTATTTACATCATCCACATCCAATGTGTCTAAAATATCGTGGATTTTTGAGTTTAATCCAGATTGCTCTAGAAACTCATTGAATGCATCAGCGGTTGTAGCGAAACCACCTGGCACTTGAACACCAGCGTTAGCTAGGTTTGAGATCATTTCACCAAGTGAAGCGTTTTTACCGCCAACACGAGGAACATCTTGCATACCAAGCTCTTGATACCAGAGAACGTATTCTTGCACGGATCTTTCTCCATAAACAAATTGTAGTACTAACTGTGAGAGTTAAGAAAGAAAACCTTCTAAAAAGGTCGTAGTCATTCTACACTGGCAACAGACCTCACGTAAACCGTGAAGCCCCTATTTTGCAGATAAAGGTAATAAAAAGGTTAAATATGAGAACTGCATTTTATATTTCTGATGGAACAGCAATCACCTCTGAAGTCTTTGGTCATGCGACCTTATCTATGTTTCCTGTTGAGTTTAATCACAAAACAATTCCTTTTGTTGAAACAGAAAAAAAAGCAATTGAAGTTAAGAACTTAATTAATTCAACAGCGCAACGTGATGGAGAACAGCCACTCGTGTTCTTCACTTTTGTAAACCACGAGCTAAGTGAAATTATTAAATCGTCTTGCGCGGTGTGTTATGACTTTTTATCACAATACAGTGATAAAATTTCTCAAGAGTTAAAAGTTGCGCCAGTACCAAAGGTTCATAGAACGCATTCGATGCACGAGAAAAGTTATGATTTTCGTATTGATGCGGTTAACTATGCGTTGACCAATGATGATGGCGCTAACATTAAAAACTATGCTGAAGCCGACATTATTTTAGTAGGTGTTAGCAGAAGCGGTAAAACACCAACTAGTTTATACCTAGCATTACAATATGGTATCAAAGCGGCGAATTACCCGCTGACAGAAGATGATTTAGAAAGAGGCACCCTGCCTGAGTGTTTAAAAGCTTACAAACATAAACTTTTTGGTTTAACGATTGACCCTGTTCGCCTTGCCGATATTCGCCAGCGTCGTATGGCTAATTCAAAATATGCGTCTTTAAAACAGTGTCGTATCGAAGTGCGTGAAGTAGAAATGCTTTATAAAAAACAGAAGATTCAATTTTTAAATTCGACTCATCATTCAGTAGAAGAAATTTCTGCAAAGATTATATCTGATACTGGTCTTGAAAGACGTAAGTACTAACTTATTTTAGTATCGGACATTAAAGAAGGCTGCAATATGCAGCCTTTTTTGGATAACTTAGTGTTAATTACGTGCGTCTTTTAATAAATCAGCAACTAAGAAACCTAGTTCTAAAACTTGATCTGCATTTAAGCGTGGGTCGCACTGTGTGCGGTAGCGCTGTGCTAAATCTTCATCTGATAAACCATACGCACCACCGGTACATTCTGTTACGTGCTGGCCAGTCATTTCAAGGTGAACGCCACCTGGGTAAGAACCTTCAGCTTTGTGAACTGCAAAGAACTGGCTAATTTCACGAAGAATATTATTAAAGCTACGTGTTTTATACCCTGAGCTCGCTTTCTCAGTATTACCATGCATTGGATCTGAGCTCCAAATAACTTTACGGCCTTCTTGTTGTACTTTACGTACTAGTGCCGGTAGTTTCTCTGGCAGTACATCAGCACCCATTCGCGTAATTAACGTTAAGCGACCTGGAATGTTATCTGGGTTAACTGCATCGATAAGTTTGATTAGCTCATCTGGGTCCATACCTGGCCCAACTTTCACACCAATTGGATTTTTAATGCCTTTAAAGAATTCGATGTGTGCATGATCAAGTTGACGTGTACGTTCGCCAATCCAAACAAAGTGTGCAGAACAATCGTACCAGTCACCTGATAAGTGGTCGCGGCGTGTTAGTGCTTCTTCGTAGCCTAATAATAATGCTTCGTGTGATGTAAATAAGTCTGTTTCTTTTAAGCTTGGTGCAACAGTTGAGTCGATACCGCACACTTCCATAAATTCAAGCGCATCTTGAATTCTGTCAGCTAGTTGTTGGTATTTCTCTTTAAGCGGATTTGCCGCAACAAAACCCATGTTCCAGCGGTTTACTTGATGTAAATCGGCTAAACCACCTTGCGCGAATGCACGTAATAAATTTAGCGTTGCTGCACTGTGATGATATGCTGTCATCAAACGCTGTGGGTCGGGTACACGTGCTTGCTCAGTGAACTCGAAGTTATTGATGATATCACCACGGTACGAAGGTAGAGATACACCATCGATCGTTTCGTAATCTGATGAGCGAGGCTTAGCGTACTGACCTGCCATACGCGCAATTTTAACTACAGGGCATTTACCACCATAAGTTAAAACAACGGCCATTTGTAAAAGTGTTTTAAATGTATCGCGGATATTTGCTGCATTAAAGTCACTGAATGACTCTGCGCAATCACCACCCTGTAATAAAAAGGCTCTGCCTTCACATACAGCTTCTAGTTGTTTGTATAAGCTACGCGTCTCTTCAGCAAATACCAAAGGTGGTGCGCTTTTTAATTGCCCTTCAACTGATTTAAGGGCTTCTTGATCTGGGTACTCTGGCTGCTGAAGTATCGGCAGTTTTCTCCAGCTGTCTGGGTTCCACGATTGCATGTTGTTTCCTCATTCCTAACATAGACCATTTACGAAAACTAACTTATTGCACGCACTAAGTTCAAGGACAATATTCAGCTATTTACGATTATTTCGTTATTTGATAAACAGATTCGATATTAACTAGCAGATACTTAGCATCTTTCCATTTTGAAACAGTGAGTTATAGAGCTTTTTTTGTTTTAACAATTAACCCAAAGGCCAAGAACACATCTTACCTAAATTAAAGCCTAGTGTAACCTCTGCTTTACACACTTATATTGAACAATTTATATCTAACATTGATCAAATTGAAAACCTGTACTAGGCAGTATAAAGAAGAACACATCATACTTTAAGTAATTAAAAAGTTAGGTCAGCATTAAAAATAAATTTATCTATTAATTTTCAGAGGATAAGGTTAAAATTGAATAAACGTTAAGTAAGATGTGTTCCTATGAGTACAAAGTTAGAGATACGAAGTCAGTTTGATTTAGTCAGTGAATTGACTCATTTGTTTTGTGAAGAATTAAAAGAAGTGGGTTTTGATAAGGCTTCATATTATCAACTGCCAGATATCGATGTAAACGACGAAAAGAAAGTTCCTTCTTCAATTAGTGTACATAAAATTGAAGGCGATGATGCTCATAAATTAATTCTAAATTCCTTTGGTGATTTTTATAAAAAGTCAGGATTAAGTAGTCGAGTATTAAAAAGGCATCCAGGCTTATTAGTTTTAAAAGATGTCGATAAGCAACATTTCATTGCAAGGATAAATCAATTAAATAAAGCAAAAGCTGATTTTAAAAATAGTGTTATAGCTATCGATAATAATGATGCGCGGTTTGAAGCTGTTCACAATGCTGTTCCAAATCTCATTACCCTTGCAGCATATCGTAAGATCCATTTTGAAACTGAATCGCCCTACTCTGTTCGTTTTACTTGGATGCACAAACACGCAACTAAAACGCTAACAAAAAAAATGGCCTTAGCAATGTTGGATAAATCGGCTAGTTATTCTAACCCAAGAATGATCGACCAACACGCTTGGCAAGCGCTAGTTGCACAAGAGCAAAGTCGAGTTGCAAGTTTAGGTGATAAAGAAAAATTGCGAATTCGTAGACCAACAAGAGTTAGCCCACAAGTTAATGTAAGATATACAGCTAAAAATCGATATCATGTTAGTGCTGCTTTACCTTTTATTTTGATAAACCCTGAACCAGATGTAAAACTTGGTACATTAACTGATTATCAAAAACCTGAAAGCCACCCTCGAAAAAGAGAATATGATTTCTTAGTTGATAGACTTTACTTAGAACAAGTGACAGATTGATTATGTTAAAAAGGCCACATATGTGGCCTTTTGTATAGTAATAGTAAGTAAGTATAAAAGAAATTAGTCTTCGACTATTTCTTCAATTTTATCTTCATCGATTAATACCGCATTCTCAACAATGCGTTTCCCACCTTGAATTTCGATTCGTTTATTATGCTTATTAAGCGTAAGAATCTCATCACAAAATTGATCAGATGGATGCATTTCATATGTGTAATCAATAATATTACCCGTTTTGTCATCTTTGACATTGGTAATGTTATATTCAGAGATTGCACCTTTCTCAATTAAGTCTTTCATTGTCGTAGTCATATCACGACGCAAAGCTTTTAATTTATTCTCGGTAATTTCGTCTGTTGAATAAATAGAGCCATATTTTTCCATAATCGATAATAGTCGGAAATGGTAGGTCTTACCCGGTGCCGCATAACGCCATAAATGATATAAACGAAGCATCATCCAACGAGATAAACCACGTTTTAATTCTTGAGCACTATTAAAGTAGTAACCTTTGTATTCAAGGTTATCGATCATGTTATGAACGAAGGCATTCAAACAAGCCACACATTTTACGTTACCACCTTGACCTTTTTTTCCACTAAAATGAAGTGACGATAAAAAGTTCATGTTCGATTCGTAAAATGAGTCATCAATATCAGAGTTACGCGTATCTGTTGCTGAATATTTGAAAGAAAGTTTAGAACCTTGTAATGCTTCTAATGATTCTTTGATTTGCGGATAAGGCATTGACTGGCCAACCGCTTTCAGTTCTTGCGCTAATTCATTCATTGAAAAAACAACTGCGTATTGAATGCCAGACTTAAAATTGATTTTTACAATTTTACCTTTAGAGGCTAAACGAATTAAGGCACGTTCGACTTTTTCTTCTCGATCAGATGGCCAAACAAGATATTCAACATCTTCACCATCTTTTCTTGTGCTTACTACCGCAGGTGTAATTTTGATTTCGCCATCATAAAGAATGCCGTCTACTTTTTCAGAGATTCTTCTTGTGACGATGGTTTTCTTTGGTGCTTCTTCAACCGGAAGCTTCTTATGACCAGAACGGACAAAACGTCCCCATAAATCATAATGATTAAATGTATTTGAGTAAGCTCTCAAACCATGTGCAGCATTTTCAATTGAAACACGCACATCTTTGTTGTCTGTAAATAGTGCAAGACTTTCATTATCTATTGCACTTTCCACCCCGTGGATCTGCCCGCGTAATGTATCGGGTAAGTTATCTACCGAGATGTTGACCTTTCGGCTCATTGTTCTTATTTCCAATTTTTCTTCGACAGTTAATAACAACACATAAAACTTCAAAAGTTAAATGTTTAAGTTAGTATAAACTTGATCCGATCATAATTTATTTCTTCGGATCAGTTTTATACTAACTGTTTCGTAATTGCTGATTTTCAGATCAGATTTTTACTAAGTTATAGTTGATAGGTCGCAATTTTACTAACTCAGTTCAATTTATGTCCTGTTAATCACCTTTTTAAAGCAAATTAACACGACAAAAATTGCTTTTTTAAAACAGCATGTGGATAAACAGCTCTTTAGTTAGCATAGATCTGATCTGTACCAACTATAGATCAGATCCATACCAACTTATTGAGCATTTTAGTTATCCTCTCAGTGTATAACTTTATAATTTAGTTAGTAAAAGTTTGATCTACACAAGCATTTTTGTGTGTAAAGCAGTGACTAAGCTGTGCATAAGTCTAAAGCTCATTTTTTTCTTAGTAATATGCTGATCTGCGAGTCATTATAGATCTGATCTTTACCAAGTAAAAACACGATCTGGCTTTTTAGTAAATATTCAATAAAATCAGTAATATATTTCACTATTTTAGCATCTTAACCTTATATACCTATATACTTAACCGATATTAAACTTACTTATTTATACCTAGCATCAGTAAAGTTACAAATTTTTATCAAATGTCTTATAAATAAAAGGTATGTCGTCTTAAATACTTGTTTACAGCAATTTGAATGGACATTATACTTAAAGCATAACTTTGAGGAAGAAAGTATGTCTATCAATAATAATGCGCTAGCCACTTACAGGTTACTAAAAGCGACAGCAGAAGTTGCTGAAAAATCGCTAGAAGGACGTATTCAACATTATCGTGCCCATTTAAAGTCTGAAGAAAAAGAACTTCGTACTTACACGCAAAAAGCAGCCGCTGACTTATTAGGCTGTAATAATCGCACCTTGAAACGACGTCATGATAATGGTGACTTTGATGAACTAAATATCAAACGTGGTGCTAATGGTCACTACGCATATACCTTAGTAAATATTTTTGCTATGGCTGATATCATGGATATAAAGCCAGATCACCGTACAGTTGATGATAAATTACAAGTTATCGTTATTAACTCATTAAAAGGTGGTTGTGGTAAAACAACCAGCATGGTGAACATAGCCGCTGCACTTGCTACTACCAACATTAAACGATACAGAATTGGTATCATTGACCTTGATCCACAAGGTTCTTCATCAAGCTTTTTCCCACCAAGTGAGCCAGACCCAATTACTGTGGGCGATTTAATGCGTGACTGTATTGAACTCGATGAAAACGAAACCTGGGATGAATTAGTATCAAACTCTTTCTTACCTACCCATATACCTAATATTCGTATTTTGCCTTCTGGTATGGATGACTTTTATTTTGAGCATGAAACAGCAACTTTATTAAAAGATAGCTCTAGTTATGATAAAACTCGTCACTATCATAAATTGCTCGAAAAAGTTATTGAACCGGTAAAAGATCAATTTGATATTATTCTAATTGATACAGCTCCATCACTTAACTTTATGTTTTATAATGCATTAATGGCTTCTACATCGATGCTTATCCCTGTTCATCCTGAAGCTGTAGACTTTGATGCAAACAATAAATACTTAAAGCGATTAGGCGAGATTTACCATACAGTTGCTGCGCTTGGCCACCAAGGTTGGGACTTCATGCAATTCTTAGTAACTAACTATGTTAAAGGGAACCATTCACAGCGCGACATCGTTAAAGATGTTCGTAGTGCATTTGGTCGTCAAGTAATGAGTTATCCAATCAATCATAGCTCGGCAATTACCGCCAGCTCATCTTCTTTTAATACCATTTTTGATCAAAAAACGTCAGATAGCTTAGCTAGTCGTGAGTCACTACTTCGTGCGCAAGAAAATATCAAAGATGTGGTTGATGAACTAGAAATGTTGATCCGATCTAATTGGCAGTCAACTCAATCAACGCTAAATTCAGCTAAGTAAGGTAATTAATAAAAATGGCTAAAAAACGTAAAAACGATACCAGCTTAGACCCTTTTTCAACGTCTATCGAAAGCACTAGTTTAGATGCTTTGCTAGAACAGGCTTCTGCTGGTGATGTTATCAGTATGCCTGCTCCAAGTGATCCTACTCGTCAAATTACATTGGTTTGTAAGGTTATCGCAAGTTCAGAAATTGAAGCTAAAACAAAAGTTTATGGTAAAAACCGCCGTGTGCAATCATTATTAAATGAAAAGTCAGTTGCCGATATCCTACCTGCAATTGCCGAAGACGGTCGTAATCAGCACCCTGCCTTATGTTGGGATAAAGGTGACGAAATGCTTGTATTAGCAGGCTCTCGTCGTCGTAAAGCATGTATTTTAAGCAATTCTGATTACTTAGTTTTAAGCTCGGAAGACTTTACAGATCAAGATGCTAAAATACTTGCTGTATCATCTGATCAATACATTGCCCCGAGCCTATGGGAGCTTGGTCAAGCGTATCAACAAACCCGTGATGAGCTTATTGCTGAAGGTAAAAAAGGCTCTTATCGTGAGATTGCGGCAATTGAGGGGGTATCACACACAGCTATTGCTGATGCTATCAAAGCGTATGAGAACCTACCTTCAGAGGTTTTAAGCCTTTACCCAACAGCAAATCATGTTGGCCGTGAAGTAGCTAAAAAGCTTATTAGTGCCAAAGAACGAGATGAGCAGTTGTTTACCAAGCTTGTAAATGACGTTAGTAGTGATAGCGAATTAGCGCAAATCAGCAGCGATGATAAACGTGCTCTTGCAATTACCAAGCTATTAACTGCTGAACCAGCAGCGCCTAGCCGTCGTGAAGCGCTTATCGAGAGTGAGTTTGTTAGCGTACAGCGTAATATTAAAAGCGGTGATTTATCTGTCAAAATCGATAATAAAGTGATGACAGACAATCGCTTAGAGCAGCTAACTAAATTGTTAAATAGCTTTAATTAGTTAGTAAAATAATGATCTCTCACGCTTTTACAGTTAGTAAAAGCGTGATCTCCCCTCTCCTTTCGTTAGTAAAATAGTGATCTTTAGTTGGCTAATTTGGTCATTATTACACTCTCAGATCAGTTTTTTACCAACTAATCGCCCCTTTACAGTTCTGTTACCCTGTAAATTTGTTTGCTTAGTAAAAAATCGATCTGTAAAGCCCCTTCCTTGTTATTAACCTGTTTATATCTTGTGCGATTGTTGTTTGTTAAATGCTCAGTATGTCACTTTTCAACTTTGATTTTATTTTAAAGCACTTTTTTACTAACTAATCAGCTCCAACCAGTCCAATATTGCCCAATAGTGCTTTAGCTCTGGGCCGATAGATCATATACTGGCAGAATTATTTTTTGTTTTTACTGCCAAAAGCGTTATGTCTGCTAACTTATCCAAAAATGACTTATTAGCTATCTTTGAAGAAATCAAACAAGAGCAAGAAACTCAGTTTCCTCTGTCTGAGCGCTTCATCAAACAGCTGTTTAAGCCACATGTGTTAAGTAAAGCAAAAGAGTATCATCAGAACGGCCAAATCAATTGGTTGGAACATAACAGTGATTTTAGCGTTATTGATGCATCTATGTTTGGTAACGAAGGAAATACCTTTACTCAGCATATTGAGATCAGTAAATTACCAAGTGGTTTTTCGGTCGATTCGCATTGTACTTGTGGCTCTAAAACTAAATGCCGTCATATTGCAGCTGTGCTCTTAAAGCTGAAAATTGAACATTCAGGTGACTACGGTGAAGACTACATCATTAACGATTGGTTTAGTGAGCTAAAAACCCTTAAGCAAGTTGCTAGTGACAATGCCAAACAGGTTTTATTATTTGTTTTTGATGTAGAGAAGTCTGTTGTAACCCTTACTCCTAAAATTGCTAATTACGATCCTGAGCATAACTATACGCTTGGTCGTAACCTTACCGAGCAGCAATTAAATAGTTTTGTAACCCCCACTGATTTATTAGAATCGGATTTTCGTTTATATAGCTGGATCCGTTCTCAAAATGCCCTTGGTAAATTAGAGCTAAAAGGCCAATGGGGTTTTGCAGCACTGCAGCAATTAATTGCTACTCAGCGTTTGTTTTTAGGTCGCTCTCGCCAAGGAATTAAAGCTGATAGCATGCAAGCACTAGAGTTTGATTGGAAACAAAACAAAGACTTAACGTCATTGAGCATGACGCTTGTTGGTCAAGATAATTGGTTATTGTTAAAAACAACCCCCCCTACTTACCTTGACCCTGAAAAGCTAAAAGTGGGCCGAATTCGTACTCCGTTAACGGCTGATGAAATAGCGTTACTAGCCAATATGCCTGCTATTCACACAGAGAACTTTGATCGCGTTTATCAACAGCTCAATGATAATTTTGGTGAAGGTGTGATCCCTCATGCATTTAAGGAAAGCAAAAAAAGCCTAGCTCGAACTGTATTCCCTGTCATCAGTATTAATAATGACGAGGGCACAATCCGCTTAGGATTGCAGTTTAATTATCAAAACTCTTTGTATGATTTAAGCCAGGCGCCAGCTGATATATTAAACCAGTCATTAGAAAACACCGTTGTAAATGAATTAACTAACCTTGGCTTTGAATTATGTAAAGGGGCTTTACAAACTGATTTTATCTTTAATAAACAATCAGTTATTCATGAGCACTGGTTAAAGTTTGAAATAATTCCAAACTTATTAAAACGCGGTTGGAAAATTAATGATGAGTTAGACGTAGGCAAAGTTCTAAAACAACTTTCACTGCAAGTTGAGCGAGGTAAAGGTCATCAGATAGTTAGTAAAATCGTGATCTCTGGTGTTAAAACTCAACAGTTGTTTGTCACTGATAACAACACTTATCAATCTCTTAACAGACAAAGTGAACGCTTTTATTACTTTACTGTAGGAAAACGCTTTGCTGTGGTTGAAAAGGCCGCGATGATGCAGCTTAATGATTATCGTGAACGTTTTGAGCATATTAAAACCCGTGACGAAATCTTAATGCCTTTGTCGTTTTTGCCTAAGCTTATCGAACAAAAAGCAATTAAGGTTAATATTGTAGACGATGCTCTAGATGCTTACCTATCTGAATTAAATAGCTCGCAACAGCTTATTAAAAAGTCCGATATTCAAGGCTTAAACTCTGGTGTGCAATTACGAGAGTATCAACAACACGGTGTTGATTGGCTCAACTTTCTAAAACGTCACCAACTTGGTGGTATTTTGGCAGATGACATGGGGCTAGGTAAAACCTTACAAGTTATCGCCTTTTTAGCTAATGCCAAGCAATCACCACAAGCTGGCCCCACGTTAATTGTTTGCCCGACCAGTTTGGTTGGTAACTGGCAAAGTGAAATTAATAAATTTGCCAGCAACTTAAAAATTACGACTGTCTTTGGTGCTGCGCGCAGCGACCAATTACAACAGTTGTCGCAAGCAGATTGTATCTTAACAACTTACCCACTATTAAAGCGGGACATTGCCTTTTATTCGCCGCTGTATTTTGAAAACATCATTCTTGATGAAGCGCAATATATCAAAAACGATGCCGCACAGGTTTCACGCTTGGTTAAACGCCTTAATGCAGACTTTAAGCTCTGCTTAAGCGGCACGCCCATAGAAAATAACTTATTTGAGCTTAAATCTTTGCTCGACTTTGCAATGCCTTCTTTACTTGGTTCGCAAGCACATTTTAAGAGCTATTTTCAAACGCCTATTGAGCGTGATAACGACGTTGCCCGTGCAGATGAACTTAAGTCGTTGATCATGCCATTTATCTTGCGTCGTACTAAAGCACAGGTAACGCAAGAGCTCCCAGAGAAGACAGAGCTAGTTAAAGAGTTTGAATTTGAGAGCAAACAAAAGGAAATTTACACCGGTATCACTGAATCTTTAGAACAGAAATTAGTCGACCTATTTGCACAGCAAGGTGTACAAAAAAGTAAGCTAGCCTTTTTAGATGCATTATTAAAGCTCAGACAAATCTGTTGTCATCCAAAATTGATAGACCCTAGTTCACAGGCTGGCAGCGCTAAACTTGAATGGTTATCTAAGCATCTGCCTATTATGCTTAGCGAAGGTCGTAAGGTGATTATATTTAGTCAATTCACCATGGCACTTGATGTGATAGCTGAGCGATTAAATGAACTTGGCATCCGCTTTAGTATGCTTACAGGGCAAACGCGACATCGCGACCGTGTAATTGAAGAGTTTACTCAAGGTGATACATCCGTATTCTTAATCAGCCTTAAAGCCGGCGGCACCGGATTAAACCTAACTCAAGCCGATACAGTGATTCATTTTGATCCTTGGTGGAACCCTGCCGTTGAAAAACAGGCGACAGATCGTGCCTATCGTATTGGCCAAACTAACCCTGTGTTTGTTTATAAATTGATTATGGCTAACTCAATCGAACAAAAAGTATTTAAAATGCAGCAGCATAAACAAGCCCTTGTTGATGCATTATTTACAGAAAAATCAATGAGTTTCACTAAGTTTGATGAAGAGCAAATGCTTGCACTGATAAAAAATTAAATTTTTTTAAAGTTTTTTTGAACTAATCAAATTTTGGGGCGTCTATTATTATGCTTGTTGTTAAATTGCAGTTTACATAAGCATTATGTTGATTTCCCATTTGGTTACTAAATTTTAGTAATGTTAGAGCCAGCTCACCTTGAGCTGGCTTTTTTTATGCCTAAACCCCCTACTCTGCTGAGCGCTAATTCGTTATGATGATGTGTCTTTAAGTTATTGAGTTTTCATTATGATTACAGAGCTAATTGCACAGATTAATTGGCAAAGTGGTGTGCTTGGTGCTGCTGTAGGTGCTGTTGCAAGTGGTGTTATTTTTGCCCTACAAAATAGTCGCTTAAAAAATCAGTTAACCGAACTTCAAAATAGCCAGCAAATCCTGCAAAATCATTTAGAACAAAAGCAGCTGCAACTTGAACAAAGCCAGCTTACACTTTCGCAGTTACAGCAAGATTACGCAGAACAACGTGATGAGTCTCAACACTTTAAAACCCGCTTTGTAGAACAAGAAAAACAAGCACAACAATATAGTCAGTTTTGGCGCAAGGTCGAAGCTGAGCTTGCTGATACAAAAGCTGCACTTAATCAGCGCGATGTTGATTTAAGTACCTTACGAAGCACCGTTGAGCAAAAAGAACTGCATTTTAAAGAGCAGCTTAGCCATATCAAAGAAAGCAAAGAGCAACTCAAAAAAGAATTTGAAAATCTCGCTAATCAAATCCTTGAAGAAAAATCGCAACGTTTTAAAACCTTAAATCAAGAAAGTATTGAGCAACTATTAAAACCTGTTCAGGGTGAGCTAAAAGGCTTTCGCGATAAGATGGAATTGATCCACGTCGAAGATCTAAAGCAGCGTGCAGCGCTAAAAACTGAGTTATTGCATTTACAGGCTAAAAGCCAAGCTATCACTGAACAAGCCGATAGGCTGAGCACCGCATTACAGGGGCAAAAGAAAACCCAAGGTAATTGGGGTGAGTTAATGCTTGAAAATGTACTCGACAGCGCTGGGCTGCGTGCTGGAGTAGATTATCAGCGAGAAGTATCGTTTAACACCGAAGATGGCCGTTTACGACCAGATGTTGTGGTGTATTTGCCTCAGCAACGTCATTTAGTTATCGATGCTAAAACCTCTTTAAACGCGTATACACGCTATGTAAATGCCGATACAGAGCTTGAGGCGCAGCAAGCGCTAAAAGAGCATGTTATGGCGGTGCAATCACGTATAAACGAGTTAGCAAGCAAAGCCTACGACAGACTACCCGGTATTAACTCACCAGAAGTGGTGATCATGTTTGTACCAATAGAGTCGGCTTTTGTTGAAGCGCTTAAGTACCAGAGTGATATTTATCAGCAAGCAATCGAAAAAAACATTTTAGTTGCTACGCCAACGACCTTATTGACTAGCTTGAATATCGTAAAACAACTGTGGCGTTTTGAAGAGCAAACTAAATACTCAAAAGAGCTTGCCGCTCGTGCAGAGCGTTTTTACAACAAACTCAATGGTTTCTTAACCAGTATGGAAGGGGTTGGTAAGCAATTAGACCGCGCCAAAGAAAGTTATGATAAAGCGTTTTCTCAGCTGTACCGCGGTAAAGGAAACTTGATTAAGCAGGCCTCTGAGTTCAAAGAGTTGGGGGTTTCTGTTCAAAAAGAGTTACCCGCGGAAACTGTTGAAAAAGCCCAATTAGAGTTAGATTAATATGCAGGTTTTAAAGCTTATCGGGTTTGTTATTCTCGCATCTGTATGTTTTGCAAGTAGTGTCAAAGCTGAAAATTATGATTACGACAGCCAACTTAATAAAGCGTTACACGCTAATAAACTCGTTGCGATTGGTGATGTTCATGGCAGCGAGCATGTTGTTACTAGGCTTATAAAATACTTAGATGAGCCTAGTAACTGGCAGCAGCTTGATGATCTTGTCGTTGAATTTGGCAATGCGCGGTATCAAGATTTAGCTGATCAATATTTGTTGAGCAAACAGAATATAAGCATTGATGACGTAAGGCACATTTGGCGCGACACCTTGTATTTTATGGCATGGCAATATGATGTTTATGAGCAATTAGTTTTAAAGTTAAAACAGCTTAATAGTACCCGTTTACATAAAGTTCGTCTCGTCCTTGCTGAGCCTGCAATGAACTGGCAAACCCTCTCTAAAGAGGATTGGCAAAAGCTAGAGCGTAGCCGTGAAACTGGCTATTTAGAGTCAATAAATCAGCATGTTGTCGCTAAGCAGCGCCGTGCAATCTTACTCTTTGGTGCATTTCACACCTTTAAGCAGCCAGTGGTTATAAGTACTCAAGCTTCGCCTTTTAATTCAGTTATTACATTACTTGAACAGCAAAAGCCAGGTTCCACATACACTGTTTGGCCAGCGATGAAAAACGATGGTATTGCATCATCATACCCTGCGGATAGCTTGATCCCTTTATCGGCTTATAGTTCGTTGAATAAGCCGTTAGCGTCAATGTCTAAGCGCTTTGCTACAAGCAATAGTGTTAGCCTTGCGGATGTTGCGGACGCTTATTATGTGCTAAAAAACACAGATAGAAATGCGCCATTAAGTGATGCGGTTTTAAATGATCAGGCATGGCATAAAGAGTTAAAACGTCGTGCTGAAATAGTGTCACCAAGAAGTGCTAAACAAATCCACTCTTGGCTTAGCCAACATAACTAATAAAAAGCCTACGTCATGTGGACTTTTTATTAGTTAATAAGTTCTGCTGAAACAATATCGTTGAGCATCAAAAAGTGGTTAAGTACAGACTCTTCAAGTTCGAATACCTGCGCTAGTTTTTCGCCACTTGCTGACATCCCTGTTTGCGCACCAGCAAATTCAATATGTAACCCTAAACGTTTCAGGGTTTGAGCGTCGTAACTATAAATAGCAGAATCACGTTTCTCTGTAATACCAGGCATCATACCTATGATAGTAACCGCCTGTTCAACATTAATGATATCGAAGAATTGTCGCTCTGCTGTTTGCCATTTTGCTATATAGCTAGCGACCTCAGGCGGTTGCTCCATGGGCACGTATAATGGCTGTAATGAGCCCCCATGCCAGCCAATAACGGCTTGCTCTTCAACGAGGACATGTGGGCTTGCGGTAAGTACATAGTTGGCACAAGACGATGCACAAAGCTCACGCACTACAACATTGAGTTGATATTCATGAACTAAGCCTCCGAAATGGAGACCTGCCATCACATCACCACCTTGGCTATTAATTATTAAGGTGTTGATTTGTTGATCGCTATTTACTAATAATTGTTCAAACTTTTCAACATTTTGCTTTGATGTTTTGCCGTGAAAATAAATAGTGCCCGGCGATACTTCACTAATTTCAGCAACGCTTTGCTGTGTTGTTTTACAACCAACCAGCAGCACGCTCAATAATAATAAAAAACGCATTAACAATGCCTTGAAGTTTTGTTTGTATACAGTGCGCAATTTAATAATATGTCATTAACGAACTGCAAAAATGGCATAGTACGTTTTTTTACTTGAGAAATAAATCCACATAATAGGAACAATTGTATGAATATTGGAATTTACATCTATGATGATGCCGAAGTGCTCGATTTCTCAGGTCCGTTTGAGGTGTTTAGTACGGCTAGGCGCCTAGCGAATAATGACTGGCAAGTGAGTTTAATTGCTGAAAATGATAGTCCTGTTCTTGCCCGCGGCGGTTATAGTGTAAACCCCCATTACAGCTTTGCTGACTGCCCTTTGCTTGATCTGCTTGTTGTGGTTGGGGGTGACCATACACGAGAGCTCGAAAAAGTAGAGGTTATTACTTGGTTAAAACACACAGTCACTAACACCAAGCGTGTTGCGAGTGTTTGTACGGGGGCGTTTTTGCTTGCTAAAACTGGGCTTTTAAGCGGTAAAAATGTCACGACTCATTGGCAAGATCAACCTGAGCTGGCTGCTATGTTTTCTGATCTCAACGTGATTGCAGAAACTCGTTGGGTCACCGACGGTAAGTTTATCAGCTCTGGGGGGATTTCTGCAGGCATTGATATGAGCCTAGCATTAGTCGCTGAGTTTATTAGTTACGAACACGCCCTACTAACTGCTAAACAGATGGAATATAAATGGCAGACGTTATAATTTCTCAGCCATGTAGTCGGTTATAAACTGTTTTAAACATACAGCCTTTTTACTCAGTAAACGTGCGCTTGGCCAGATAGCATAAATGTCGCGGTTTTCCCCTCGCCAGTGTGGCAGTACTTGAACTAGCTGCTGAGATTTTAATTCATCTATAACCTCAAACCGAGGTAACAAGGCGATACCTTGCTCATCACAAACTAAGTATTTTACAAATCCAGTATCGTTAAAAGTACTAGCAAATCGGCACATGTGAGTATAAGTTGCATTCGTTTGTGTATTGGTTAGCTGCCACTTATTTCGCAACGTGGTACCAATTAATCTATGTTGTTTTAAATCAGCAGGCTCTTCTATGGCAGATGCCGAATTAAGGTATACTTTAGTGCTTACAAATAAGGTATCAACACTGCCTAACTTTTTCTGATGGAGCATAGAATCAGCCTGCGGCCCGACTCTTATTGCTAGATCAGCTTGGCTTTTACTCAGATCTTCAAGTTTATTATTAAGCAATAACTCAAGTTGAATATCAGGGTACTGTTTAGTAAATGCGAGCCACATCGGCTTTAAGAAACCATGACTAATATTCAGAGGTGCTAAAACTTTAAGCTTTCCTGATAATTGTGCTTTTTGATCATTGAGCTGGCGGTGAGTTTGTTCAAACTGCTCAATTAATTCAACATAACTTTGAAAATATACCTCTCCTGCTTGTGTTAACGTGCATTGCCTTGCTGAGCGATTTAAAAGCTGCTCGCCTAGGCGTTGCTCAAGCCGTTGCAAGCGCCTCGACACTGTCGCGGTAGGTAACGACAAGCTCTCAGCCGCATTACTTAGGCCGCCTTGTTTAACAATCTGTATGAATAGGGCAATATCGTCAATCATGTTCTCATTTATGCAATCATAGTTTGTTTATCTTGCTATTTTTAGCATTTTTGCAATTAGATATCATGTCTTTTATTAAATCATTTAAGAGCATCTAATTATGAGTGTTAATGATATTTATGTGATAACTTTTGTAGGCATAGCGGCGACTTTGTTCATTGATCTTTATGCTTTTTTGCTGGCTAAAGTGTTTAAGATACCGTCATTAAACTTTTGTTTAGTTGGCCGTTGGGGCTTGGGTTTATTAGCTGGAAAGTTTAAGCACCTGAATATAGCAACTAGTCCAGTTAAGCAGTTTGAGTGCGTGTTTGGCTGGTGTTTACACTACTTTATTGGTGTTTTATTTTCGTTTCTATTTATATTATTGGTCGGTATTGCTTGGCTTGAACAGCCCACCTTAATCGCTGCATGTATATTTGGATTAGCTAGCGTATCTATGCCATTTTTTGTTATGCAGCCCGCTTTAGGGATGGGGATAATGGCTACGAAAACAGCAAACCCACTTCAAGCCCGCTTAAAAAGTGCTGTAACTCACCTACTTTTTGGTGTCGGAATATATTTATCAGCTCAATTCATTCAATTTATTTAGGAGTATGTAATGGACGCAAAGCATTGGCATCAACGTTGGGAAAATAACGAAATTGGTTTTCATGAAGGAGACGTTAACCGTTATCTAGATCAGTTTTTTACTAACTTAAATTTACAGCAAGGCGATACTGTTTTTGTGCCACTGTGCGGAAAAACTCACGACATTCATTATTTGCTCGCGCAAGGTATGCGTGTTGTTGGGGCAGAACTTAGTGAGATAGCCATTAAGCAGTTATTTGATGAGTTAAAGCTAGAACCCGAAATTAGCCAACACGGCGAACTATTACGTTATCAAGGCGCAAATCTAACCGTTTGGGTAGGTGATATTTTTGCACTTACCGCGAATGAACTTGGCACTATCAACGCGGTTTATGACCGTGCTGCCTTAGTTGCGCTGCCAAAGCCCATGCGCATTCGCTATACCCAGCATTTACTAGAGTTGACCAATAGAGCTAAACAGTTAGTGGTGGTCTTTGAGTATCAGCAAAGTGAGTTTTCGGGTCCGCCGTTTAGTGTGGTCGCCGATGAACTACATCAGCACTACGATGCTTTTTATCAACTAACATTACTGTGCAAAGAACCTCTCGAAGGTGGCTTAAAAGGGCAAGTCCCGGCTATGAACGTAGCTTGGCATTTAAGTTAGTACTTACAAACTGGCGGTGTGTAAATTCACACCCTAGTTGTGCGTTTTTGTCGCTAGTTATTCTACCTCTGTGCGTGCACTATAGTGATTACTGCATTTAAGGAGTACATTTATGCAAAAGCCACGCGTTTTATTTGTTTCACATGGCGGCGGTCCTATGCCATTGCTTGGCGATCCAAGTCATGCCGATATGGTTACTTGCTTACAGTCTATTGCTGCAAAAATTCAAAAGCCGTCAGCTATTTTGATGGTGAGTGCGCACTGGGAAGCGAACCCTATTAGCATTACTTCGAGCGCAGCTCCTGAGCTAATTTATGATTACTATGGTTTTCCTGACCCTGCTTACAGTATTGAGTACCCAAGCCCTGGCGAACCAGCCCTTGCCGAAAAAGTACATCAAGCATTGGCAAAGGCTAATATCGATAGCACATTAAACCCATCTCGTGGCTTTGATCACGGTATGTATGTGCCTTTGAAGATTATGTATCCAGAGGCAGATATACCTTGTGTGCAATTGTCGTTACATCCAAGCCTTGAGCCAAACTTACACCTAGCGATAGGTGAGGCTTTACAACAGCTTGATTACGATAATTTATTGATCATTGGTTCTGGCTTTACTTTTCATAATATGCGCGCATTTTTCACCCCTGAAACAGCTGAAATTAAAGCGCAAAATATGGCTTTTGAGCAATGGTTAGTCGATGTCTGTGGCAATACTGAGCTGAGTGAACAGCAGCGACAAGCTAAGTTATTAGAATGGCAAATGGCCCCTGCGGCGCGTTTTAGTCACCCTCGTGAAGAGCACTTATTGCCGTTACATGTTTGCTATGGTGCGGCGATACGCCCTTGTAGTGATATCTACGAACTACGTATTGCCAATAAGCAAGCCAGTATGTTCTTGTGGGACGATTAAGTTTAAGTTCAACTCCCCAGATAACACGATAAAGGCTCAGATTTTATTCATCTAATTTGGTACGCTAGGTAAGTTAAAACCTAGGAACAACAAAATGAACTTAATAAAAACATCAACCCTTGCGTTTGCTGTGGTTGCGGGTTTAGGTTTGCAAGCATGCTCAAGTACAGAGCAAGCGAGCACGCCATCAGCAACAGTGAACGCAACGGCTAATCCGCTCTCGCTTGAACAAATTTATAAAGAAAAAGACTTTAAAGCTGAGCGTAGCACCTATTTTACGTGGCTCGATGATGGTACTGGTTATACGGTACTTGAAGGTCGCGAAAGCGATAAAAACAACCAAGACGACAAAGCTAAAGACGATGAGCACGGCGTAAAAGGCAATGATATTGTGTTTTATAACGCCGATGGCACGGGTCGTAAGGTACTTGTTAGCTACGAAAAATTAATTCCCAAAGGTGATAAAGAGCCACTCACCGTTGAAAGCTACCAATGGTCTAAAGATGGTAAATGGCTGATGGTTTTTACCAATGGCGAGCAAGTGTGGCGCTCACGTAGCCGTGGTGATTTTTGGCTTTTAAACCTCGAAACTGATTCGCTATATCAGTTAGGTGGCGAAAACATCGAAGCGAAAAAGCTGATGTTTGCTAAGTTTTCACCAGATAGCTCAAAAGTCGCTTATGTGCGTGATAACAACATCTACATGGAAAAAGTCGGCAGCAAGGCTGTGACTGCTTTAACCACTGACGGTAACGACACCATTGTTAATGGTAATTTTGATTGGGTATACGAAGAAGAATTTACTATTCGTGATGGTTTCCGCTGGAGTCCAGACAACAAATCAATTGCCTATTGGCAGCTTGATACCAGTGGCGTGAAATACTTCACCATGATCAATAACACCGATGATCTCTACCCTACCCTTAAAGAATTCCCGTATCCAAAAGCCGGCGAGATGAACTCTGCGGTTAAAGTGGGGGTGGTCAGTCTTAGCGACAAGAAAACTCGCTGGGCTGAACTAGGTGGCGATAATCGCGATCGTTATATTCCACGTATTAGTTGGGCAGGCACAGGTGAATCTTTGATGATCCAAGATCTTAACCGCCCGCAAAGCCACAATAAGGTTTGGTTATTCGACTGGCAAAAACAGCAGCTGACTAAAATTCTTGAAGATAAAGACGATGCCTTTATTGAGTGGTTTTATAAAGCAAACTGGTCAAAAGACGGTAAGTTCTTTATTTGGCATAGTGAGCGTGATGGCTGGCGTCATTTGTACCGTGTATCTCGCGATGGCAAAACGGTTGTTGATTTAACACCGGGCGAGTACGACATCATAGATATGTTAGCGCTCAACGAAGATAAAAACGTTATGTACTTTACTGCATCACCGGATGATCCAGGCCAGCGTTATTTATTCCGTACCTCGCTTGATGGTAGCACTAAACCGGTGCGCGTAACGCCTGCGTCATTCGATGGCTCAAACAGCTATTACATGTCTAAAGACACCTCTTGGGCGATGCATACCTTCTCTAAATTTGGCACCCCACCAATGAAAGAGATCATCAAAGTAAGCGATCACAGCAATGTGAAAACCTTAGTTGAGAACAAAGCATTAAAAGAGAAATTAGCGACTGAGCAGTTACCGACTCACGAGTTCTTTACGGTTAGTGCGCGCGATGGTGTTGAGCTTGATGGCTACATCATGTTCCCAGCGAATATGGATAAAAGCAAAAAATACCCAATCGTTTTCTATGTTTATGGTGAGCCATGGGGCTCAACAGTACAAGACCGCTGGGAAGGCGACAGTTACTTATACAAGTCGTATCTAACTCAGCAAGGGTTTATTGTTGCCTCAGTTGATAACCGTGGCACACGCGCACCAAAAGGCAGAGATTGGCGTAAATCTATCTACAAAAAAATAGGCTCTATTACTGTGCGTGACCAAGTTGACGCCCTTGACGCAATGGCAAAACGTTGGGATGTCATTGATACCGACCGTGTTGGTGTTTGGGGTCACTCAGGTGGCGGTAGTTCAACGCTTAATTTGTTATTCCGCCACGGTGATAAATTTAAAGTGGGTATTGCCTCTGCCCCAGTGCCAGATATTCGCTTGTACGATACTATCTACCAAGAGCGCTATGCAGGTAACCCAAATACCGATCCTGAAAGTTACGACAACACGTCTCCGATCAGCTTTGCAAAAGACCTGCAAGGTAAGTTGCTACTGATCCACGGTACAGGAGATGATAACGTTCACTACCAAGGCTCAGAGCGCTTAATTAACGAATTAGTTAAGCACAATAAACAGTTCGAGTTTTTCTCTTACCCGAACCGTTCTCACAGCCTACGAGAAGGTAAAGGCACTACCCTGCACTATCACACTATGATGGCTAACTTCTTCGAAAAGCATTTACTTAACAAGTAAATATGCTCTATAAAAAATACCGCAGCTTAGAGGTTAAGCTGCGTTTTTTTTATGCAAACTGTAAACCCCCGTTACACAAGATAGCGATTAGATGAAAGCTATCAAATGTTTGAAGTAAATTATCAGTGCTAGCAATGGCGGCTGCGAGCTATTGGATTATCTAATGAATATCCTGTATTACAGTCAAGTCGGTGAAAGGAGTTAACTAATACTCTGTTACAATTGTCTTATTAACTAATTTTTGTAATTGAAGTAGTGTCATTAAGTTATTGATTAAGGCTATAAAATGGCATTACTAAAATTTAGATTTCAGTATTTAGCTTGGTTTATTACATTTGTTTTGCTAGCTACAGGCTTGTATTTCGCGGTGAAATACCAACAGCATTATAGCTCACGCTTTATTGATGTAGATATCAAGTCCAATGCGCTTTCAGAAATGCGCAGAGTTTTCATTCGCTTGCCCAAAAACTACAACCCTAACAAAGCTTATCCGCTCATAATTAAAACTGACGGCAACTTTAACCTTGATACTTGGGATGACGCTTTAAGTATTCTTGAAAGCACTGATGATATGCATGAGGTTATTCTAGTGTCCATCCCGAACCTGTTTTGGCATGACACGCGAAATCGTGATTTAGTGCCACCTTACGCCCGTAAGGATGTGGCGATAGAAGCGCGCCCAATTAACCAAAATCAACGAGAAATATTTGGTAAAGCTGATGTGTTTTTAAAGTTTATTGAAACAGAGCTAATACCCTATTTAGAGGGAACATACCGTATTAGCGGACAGCGCACGCTAACAGGTTTTTCAGCGGGAGGTAGCTTTGTGTTATATACCATGGTTACTAAACCAGAGTTATTTAATGCATACTTTGCTTTTAGCCCAGCGGCTTGGTATGACGATAATGTTGTTGTAAAACAGTTCAGTAAAAACTTACCTAATACAGTAGGCAACACTCACTATTTTTATGTCACATTAGGTGGTGATGAGAATCCAATCATAACCGGTGCATTCAATGGTTTAGTGAATGCTCTTCAAAAGCATGCACCAAACGACCTTATCTGGCAGCACCACATCAACAAAGGTGCTGACCATGAACAAAACGCAAAACAATCCGTTCGCAGTGCGCTAGATGGGGCTTTTAATCATTTTGATATGGCTCAGTAATGACGAAAAACAAAGCTACAAATAGGCGTTAAACCAATTAACTAACTCTGTTTCTAGCTGCTTTTTATGGTTCATTAAAAACTTTATAATTTAAATGATGTTTACTTTTACATTTTTAAGTTAGTAACCGCTCAAGCCATTCAATCACAGCGTTATGTGCTGATGTTTCGAAGCGAGATTTTTCGGGAATGTAGTAACACAGTTTTGATTCAACTTCTTGGTTATTAAACGATGTTAGTAACCCTGCATCTAGGTAAGGTTGTACTAAGGTTTTTGAGCAAAACACTACACCTTTATTGGCGAGCACCTGATTTATACCAAACAGCTCTTGATCGAATGTTTTTACCTTGAAACATGAATCACTTAGGTTATTTACTTTTAGCCACTGCGTTAATGGTGGGGCTGGTAGGGCATTATTTTTCCATTGGCTGGTGTATAAAGTAACCTGTTTATCAAGCCAAGGGGCACTTTGTTGCGCGTTTGCCGCAAACATATCAAAGCGCTCATATTTGATGATATCTTCTTTGTTTACTTCCTCACTATTTCCTAGCCGAACAGGCAAGGTATGCAGTTGCTTATCTAAAGTTTCACTGGTTGATATATCGAGCTGTAAATGTGGTTTTTCGCTATTTAGCTCATCTAAAGCGGGTATTAACCTTAGGGCTGCTAGAGACGATGTTGTGGTGATGCGTACTTGATTATTTGCTTGGCTCAATTGTTCAATTGCCGTAAAAATAAGTTTAAAGCCGCTAGTTGTGTTTTGACTCAGGTACTCGCCTGATGGAGTTAAGGTAATCTTTCTCACTTCGCGATGAAATAAATCTGTATTCAAGCGGCTTTCTAGATTTGCAATGTGGTGCGATACCGCTGTAGGCGTAATCGCAAGCTCAGCGGCGGCTGCTTTAAAGCTACCTAATCGCGCAGCTGATTCAAAGGCTTTTAAAGCTTGTAATGATATATGCATATTTGAACCCACCTAAATTTATAGATGAGTATAACTTACTTATAGTGAATAATAACTCGTTTGTTAAATAGCCTTCATTTATTGATGATACCAACACATTAACTAATGAGGTATTTACTTATGAGCACTCTATTACACATTGATGCTAGTGTACGTTCGGCTAAAAATGCAAACCCTAACCACGACTCAATCTCTAAAAATATTGCTAAGAAATTTGTAAATCACTTACAGCAAAATAATGCTATAGCTGAGTATATTTATCGTGACGTTGGAATGAATCCACCTTCATTTATTAATCAATCTTGGGTTGGTGCTGTGTTTACGCCTGCCAATAAGTTAACGCTAGAGCAAAAAGAAGTACTGGCCGAATCAGATGAATTGATAAATGAGTTGGTTAAGGCTGATACCATCGTGATATCAACGCCTATGTATAACTATGGCATGCCTGCACAATTAAAAGCATGGTTTGATCAAATCGTTAGGATCAATAAAACGTTTGATTTTGGCTTGCAGCGGGGAGATTTCCCTTTGCAACCCTTGTTAACTGGTAAACGTTTGCTGGTTATAACCTCAACGGGTGAGTTTGGCTTTGAGGCAGGTGGTATACGCGAGAGTATGAGCCATTTAGTGCCGCACATTAAAACCTTGAGTAAGTATTTAGGTGCTGAGCACATTGATGAAATAGCCTGTGAGTATCAAGAATTTAACGACCAAAGACACCAACGCTCTTTGACTAATGCCTATGCTAAAGCAGAGCAATTAGCGCTGAGATACGCCAATTAATATACACAACAAAGCCGCAACAAGCGGCTTATTTTGTAATGGGGCTTTACACTAAAAAATGGGTTTAGTGTTATTCAACCGAAATGAATACCTCAACTTCGTCACTGTTTTTATAAAACTCATAGTCAGTTTTATATGCTCGAATGTGCGGGCACTGTTCATTACTAAAGTACTGCCAAACTTGACCCCAAACATCGATAACGGTTTGTGGCATTGCCCCTTTGCCGCTAAAGCGAAGGTAGTTACCTGTGGCGAGTGTCGTTTGTTCTATCTCTGATGACGTGACTTGCAGATCAGTACACGCAAACACATCAAACTCCCCTGTGACATCAGATTCATAATGAGTGTACACGCCATAAACTTGGCTCGATGGGGTTAATTTGGGCGCTATGTCTGTATAAAACTGCTGCCATAAGCCAGCGATTTTGGCACCTTCACCACTCATTTCATTCATATTACAGGTACGAACTTTGAGGCCAAATAAGATCGTAGGGTTGTCTATATTGATTTTCGTTACTTGCTGATCCATTGCATTTATCCTTGTTAGTTTGCTCCCAGTAAAATACCAGAGCATGTGTACTTTAACCTAGCCTTTTTAATTATTTATTTTAAAAAAGACTATATTTTGTCAACGGCCTTTACAGCTTAAAAAACAGTCATGGCATCCTTATCTGCATCAGGTTAAGATGGGTAAAATAACAACAAAATCAGCGGGTGTTTAATGAATAAAATCAATGCGCTTATCTACTTTTTAGCCTTTAGTAGTGGCTTTTGTATTATGGGAATTGAGCTGTTAGGCGGGCGAATTTTAGCGCCATATTTTGGTAGTAGTGTGCATATATGGGGCAGTATTATCACCGTCTTTATGTTGAGCTTATC
This sequence comes from Pseudoalteromonas sp. S1650, assembly GCF_005887195.1. Taxonomy (NCBI): domain Bacteria; kingdom Pseudomonadati; phylum Pseudomonadota; class Gammaproteobacteria; order Alteromonadales; family Pseudoalteromonadaceae; genus Pseudoalteromonas; species Pseudoalteromonas sp. S1650. Next base: position 164,336 of record NZ_PNDF01000007.1, read on the forward strand.
TATCGGCTATTTACTTGGCGGCAAGCTCTCTACTCGCAATCCTTCGTTAACTAAATATGGACTCATTTTCTTTGTAGCAAGCATTATGGTGGTGCCAATTGTATTGTTTGCTGAGCCAATTATGACCTTTATTTTCACCCATATTGAAGACAGTCGCTACGGCTCGTTATTGGCATCAACGGCGTTGTTTTTTATTCCTACAACAATACTCGGCATGATCTCACCTTACTCAGTGCGATTATTGGTTACCGATCATGAAAAAAGTGGCCAGGTTGCCGGTGGTTTGTATTTTGTGAGCACCCTAGGAAGCGCCCTTGGCACGATTATTACCTCTTTTTATATGGTGCTAGCGTTTAATGTTAACGACATCATTAAAACCTTTGCAGCGGTTTTAGGCGCGCTTGGTTTGCTTGCAATTGTTGTTAGTCAAATTAAAACAAAGGAGCGTGCTGTATGTTTAGAATCTTAATGCTTTGTTTACTCATGACATTGCCTTTTAGCAGCTTAGCCGAAGTAATACATAAAGAGCGCTCGCTTTATCGCAATATTTTAGTGGAGAAGACTGGCGATTTACTGTGTTTAAAATTCAACGAAAAAACCCGTAAAAGTACGCAAAGCTGTATGTATGAGAGTAAGCCTAAAAAGCTGGTGTTTAATTACACCAAAATGACGTTCGCAAGCTTACTATTTATTAATGATCCTCAAAATGTACTGATCATAGGTTTAGGGGGAGGTTCACTCTCTAATACCATTCATGAGCTTTACCCTAGCGCTCATATCGAAAATGTCGAAATTGATCCTGCGGTGATAAAAGTTGCCCGCGATTATTTTAACTTTATAGAAACCGATAACGTGACGTCAAAAGTGCAAGATGGGCGTATTTTCATTAAGCGCGCCGCACTTAAAAAACAAAAGTACGATTGGATTATTCTTGATGCCTTTAATGGCGACTATATCCCTGAACATCTACTCACTAAGGAATTTTTTGCAGAAGTAAAAAGTGTTTTAGCTGATGGTGGAATTGTCGCTGCAAATACCTTTTCATCAAGCAAGTTGTACCAGCATGAGTCGGCAACTTACTTCGATGTGTTTGATGACTTTGTGAATGTTGTGACCGATGAAAATTCTAATCGCATTATTTTAGCGGGCTTCGAGACTATGCCTAGCCAGAAGCTTTTAATTGAGCGCGTCAACAAACTCGCAAATAAGTTAACCCCTTACGATGTTGATTTGCAGTTACTTAGCGAGCATTTGTTTTATACTAAGGGTAATCAAGATTGGCCAGCGGATACCAAGGTGCTCACTGATCAATATTCACCAGCGAATTTATTAAATTACCAATGATCAAATACGCCTTAATTGCATTTCTTTTCATTACGAGCTCTGCTGCTAAGGCAGAGCGTCTTTCGAGCCCTCCTTTAGCTGCAAGTCAGCAGCAATTGTCTAAACTACTGAATCAATACAAAGGGCAAGTCGTGTTACTCGATTTCTGGGCGTCTTGGTGCAGCCCGTGTCGACGGTCGTTTCCTTGGTTTATAGCCATGCAGAGCAAGTATCAACAGCAAGGGCTTAAAGTGATTGCTGTAAACATTGATGTTGAGCGTAGTGATGCCGATGCTTTTTTAACTGAGTTTGCAGTGAACTTTAATATTATTTACGACCCAGACGCTGTTATTGGCAAGCAATATCAACTCAAAGGTATGCCGAGCAGCTTTTTAATTGATAAGGAAGGCATAGTACGGTTCCAACACACAGGATTTGTTGCTGATAAATTAGACCTCTATGAAAGTCATATCAAAGAGTTAATCGCTAAATAGTGTTATCTAGCAGATAACTTTTGCAGTTGTTCGCTTTTATCGAACAAAGCTATCTATTTAATTAATTGCACTAATATTTACTTAGCATGCTAACTACATTAAAATACTTAGCATGCTAAGTAAATGGAGCGCATCATGTCTTCCACTCCCCCTTTTCACGAAACTCTTGATTTAACATTATGCGGCAGTATGGGCCGTGTGCATCGTTTATGTCGCGATGCTGTCACTTTGGCGGTTGAGCCTTTGGGGCTTACCCAATCTCGCTGGACCGCGATGATGCACCTGTTTCATTTAAACCAAGGTTGTACGCAACAAGAGTTAGCAAATAGCTTAGGCATTGAAATGCCTTCACTCACTCGTACGATTAAGCAGCTTGAGCAACAAGAGATTATTGCTCGCAAAGCTGACGCTGAAGATAAACGCAGTAAACGTCTGTACTTCACTGAGCAAGGTCTACAATTGTTAGACACATTGCAGGTGATTATTGCCGATGTGAAACAGCATCTTTATGCCGACTTAACCACTGAGCAACTCGATACCATGGCGCATGGTTTAATTCAGATGGAACAGAATGCTCGCCAGTGTATCCGCCATTATTCAGGAGATAAGTAACGTTATGACACCAGATCAAAAGTTTGCCCGTTACGTAAAAATCTCTTTAGCGGGTTTTATTGTTTTATTTTTATATTTTGTGATTGCCGATTTGTATATGCCTGTTACACCGCAGGCCCGTGTGTATCACCCAGTGGTGCAAGTGACCCCGCAGGTAAGTGGTCGCGTGACTGACGTACTTGTCACCAATAATCAAGCCGTCGAAAAACAGCAAGCCTTGTTTAAGATTAATGACGAGCCTTTTGAGCTTGCCGTGCAACAAGCTGAACTTGCATATGATGATGCAAAACTACAAAACCAACGTTTAGATAGCAGTGTGAAGGCAATAGAAGCACAGCTTGCAGCTGCTCAAGCTAAGCTGCATGAACAAACATTACTGTTCGAACGTGGAGAGTCGTTATTGAAAAAGCGCTCTATTTCAGAGCAAGAGTACGAAACAATCAATGCGAACTATCAATCAAGCAAAGCGAATGTAGCTGCAATTGAAGCCCAGCTTAGCGAGGCTAAATTAGCGCGCGGTAAAATAGGGGATGACAATTTAGCGCTTCGTCATGCTCAAAACCAGCTTGAACAAGCGAAACTAAACCTGTCGTACACCACAGTGACAGCCGATACCGACGGTAAAACAGCAAACTTACAGGTAACACCGGGTACTTATGCTAATAAGGGCCAACCGTTAATGGCGATAGTTGCTAATAAAGCTGATTTAGTGGCTGATTTTCGTGAAAAGTCTTTAGTTCACGTGCAAATTGGTAGTACTGCAAAAGTCAGCTTTGATGCGCTACCGGGCAAAGTGTTTACAGGCAAAATTGTTAGTTTTGAAGCGGGTGTGAGTGATGGCCAGCTTAACGCGAACGGTTTACTCAGTGCCACTGAAAGCAGCAACCGTTGGGTACGAGATGCACAGCGTCAACGTATCCATATTCAGCTAGATGAACACCAGATGCTGGCAAAATTTCCAAGTGGTGCGCGTGCAACTGTGCAACTTCTGCCTGACTCAAGCATTGGTAGCTGGTTTGCAAGCATGCAAATTCGCTTCATTAGTGTTCTGCACTTTATTTACTAAAGCTGGGTGAGTTATGTCAGTATTGCAACTCGATGGTAATGGCTTGCGCCAAGCGCTACGTATTGCCACGGGCTCAGCACTAGGGTTTACACTGGCAAAATTGATGAACTGGCCTAATGGCATCTTTTTTACTGTTTACCCTATGCTATTGCTCGGTTTAGTGCCTGTGCTTAACATGCATATTATTCGTCAGTTTTATGCAGGCGCGGTGTTCAGTGCGCTGTTCGTATTGGTTGTACAAGGTTTGTTTTCACACCTGCCTGTTGTTATGACAATGATGTGCTTTATCGCATTTGCTTTTTTGTTTTATCAAATGAGCCGTGGCGCTAATTTTTTATTTGGCGCCACAACGGTGGTGAGTTTGTCTATTCAATTGCACTTTTCGACCTACACTGGCAGTGGAGTGAGTATTTATCCGTTGATCATTAGTAACGCTGTTGCCGTTGTGGTCACAGTGGTGTTCTCGATGCTAATGCATGGTTTATTTCCTGATGTAGCACCACGCCAAGGTCGGGTAATGCCAGAAAAAGCAAAAGAAAGTGTGCGTCATGAAGTATTACTTTGCTCAACTGTAGCTACCTTGTCATTCGTTGTTTTTCAGGTCTTTGATTTACAAGATTCAATCTCTGCTCAAGCGGCCTCGGTACTGATATTGTTTTCGTTGTGCTGGAAAGCGGCAGGTATGGCGGCATGGCAACGTGCTATAGGCACCTTAATTGGTTGTAACTTAGCGTTAGTGGCACAGTTATTTTTGTATAACCATACCGATATTTTAATATTTCCTGCGTTAATTCTGTGGATTTTGACCTTTATCTTTAGTCGTTATCACATAATTGGTGGCGGTATTCCGGGTGTTGGTTTTGGTATTATCACCACATTTGGTATTTTGTTTGGCCAGTCATTAGGGCCGGGGCAAGATCTGGTTTACAGCGCGCTGTATCGTTTTTCGTCAGTGTCTGTGGCAATACTATTGAGCTTGTGTGCGGTGTATATAATGCATCACATCTTAAATCGCTTTGAAATGACAAGGCATCACACGTTTGAGTAAAGATTAAAAAAGGGAGTTAATCAGAACTCCCTTTTTTATTATTTGGTTCGAAAATGGTCGGTAAAGACTTAAGTAAATCGTCTTGTTTCTTTACAACACTCTGTACACAGGTTTTTGAGGCGACATCTGCAACCCAAGCCCCCCATTGCGAACTGCCAGGTTCTTCACCTGGAGTTGCCCACCATCTGGCTTTATAAAGAATCTCGTTATAACAGGTTTCACTACCTTGGGGATACGCGTTTCCGGCTTGCCATGAATCTACAGCAAAGCCCGACATAGGCAAAGCTGACAGCGTTATCATTGCAGCGGCAAAAATGCGTGATTTCTGGCCCATAAGCGGCTCCTTCATTAGTGGTGAGTTTGTATGACTATTATAGTCGCGGTAGGATTAACCATCAATTAACTTTGTTAACAAGTTACACTTCTTTACAGTTCTGCTTATTTTTGACACGATTATCTGATGTGAAAGTTAGAATTTTACGTTTTTTCTTAATACTTTTGTTTGTCCCCTTTTGGTTTTACTATCCATGCGTTTTCTCTGAGAACTTTTGCTTGGTTTTGTCGCTCTGCGCGCCTTTTGTACTTGTGTGGCATTAACGATTAATTCTTTCAAACGATTAAGCGCATCCTCTTTGTTCATCTCTTGCGTGCGATGACTTTGCGACTTAATAACAATAACGCCCTCTTTGGTAATTCGAGAATCATTCAAATTAAGTAAACGTTGTTTGTAAAAGTCAGGTAACTTTGAGCGTTTAATATCAAAGCGAAGGTGAATAGCTGTGGCCACTTTGTTGACATTCTGCCCGCCCGCGCCTTGCGAGCGGATCGCACTAAAGTCGAGTTCCCATTCATCAATTGTGACGGTATTAGAAATAATTAACATCAGGTTCAGTTAGCTATGGTAAAAAAGGTATTGTAACATTTGTAATTGGCTAAACATAATAGCTCGACTATTTGCGCCGGTTGCTAACCATTTTGAAAGAAAGGAGATCACGATGAAAGCACTACTTATTTCTATGAGTCTACTTGCGATGAGTTTTTCTAGCTTCGCAGAAGATATTTCTGAAAATCAGCTACAGCGTTACATTAAAGCCCTTCCTGCAGTTGTTAATTGGTCACAAAGCCAATCTGAGTTAGATACTGTAAACCTTGGTGGTATGCTAGGTAGTTCTGATGGTGTTGATAGTTCGTCAGTGATGTCAGCATTAGGTCACATCAAAGAGCATGAGCTTTACACTGAGTTTGCAGCCCTTACCAAACAATATGGTTTCACACCTGAGCAGTTAGTTACTGTTGGTACAGAGGTATCAATGGCGTATTTAGAAAACCTTAAAGCGGGTATGTCTGAAGAGAACAAGCAGCGTGTAAACCAAGCAATGAGTGGTTTGCAAAGCCTTACAGCATCATCATCTGATGCGGGTACTCGCTCAATGGCTGGTGCTTTAGAAGGTATTAAAGCAAGTACTGCAACAGCAGATGTTAGCGAAAGTAACGTTAACTTAGTTAAGCAGTATATGCCGCAGTTAAAAGAATTGTTCGCAATGTTGCAGTAACTGCAAAACGAAAAGAAAGCGGCTAGGTAGCCGCTTTTTTTACGCTTACTCGAATACCACAGCGTTTTTTAGATGCAGCTTTTGTTCTGCAGTTGGTAAAAATCCAGTTTGTACAAACTCGCTAAGGCTTGGATGACGTTCAAAGTATAAAATATCAAGGGCGAAACGATTCATGCCGTACAAGCCCCGATGGTTCATGTTTGCCGAAAATATGAGTAAGTCACCTTTTTTGAGTGCCACACTTTTACCACGAACGAGTGAGTCACTATTTCGAGCGCCCTGCTGTTCTAATCTAACTGTTAACTCTTCATCTGAATCCCAGTTTTTATGACTACCCGGTATAAGTTCTATTCCCGGTTCATCTTCAAAAGCAACGCGGCAATGTAATACTTCAGGGCCGTTAAGAGCTACTTTTTGCGCATCAAGCTCTAAGTGATACTGCATATCTCGATGCCAATAGTTAGCTTGTTTGGGATTGTATGGGTTAAAGAATAGTTGAGTATTCATAAACTGAGGACCAGCAACAATACCTTTAACCTGTTTCAATAGTGTGTTGGCGCTGACAAACTTAAAAAGAGTAAACTTTTCCTCAGCACTTAAACATGCAGCGCCAGTCAAACCTGAGCTATTAATACCTCTAGATTGATAAAAAGATTGGTTTTCTTGCAACCAGTGTTGATGAAATTTATCGAGAATTGGCCTTACTTTACTAAGCTCACTCTCTGTGTAAAGTCCCTTTACATGGTAGTAGCCGTTTTCAGCAAAAAAGTTATTTTTCATTTTCTACCTTGCTAAAATTGCACGTATTTTATTATTAAGCTCAGGCAATACTTGTTGCTCAAACCACTGATTTTTCTTTAGCCAGATATTATTGCGAGGGCTTGGGTGAGGAAGTGGCAAGTAATTTGGCCAATATTCACGCCACGATTTTACTAACTCAGTTAAGGGTAGCTGCTTAGTGTGAGGCAAATGATATGCCTGCGCGTACTTACCTAAGATAATGGTGAGCTCAATATTATTTAGTTGTGCTAAGAGCTTTTCACGCCATGCAATCGCGCACTCTTTTCTTGGCGGTAAATCACCTGATTTTCCTTTGCCCGGGTAACAAAAGCCCATCGGCAAGATAGCAAAATTGTGCTCATCGTAAAACTCATCGCTTGTTACACCAAGCCAAGAGCGAAGCCTTTGCCCGCTTGCATCATTAAAAGGTTTGCCACTTTCATGCACGTTAATTCCCGGTGCTTGACCAGCAATTAAAATGCGAGCCTGTGGATTAAACTGGATAACGGGCCGCGCTCCGAGTGGTAAATGAGGTTCGCAGATCACGCATTTACTAACTTGTTCTAATAATGATTGAGTACTCATGAGTTAGTAAAAATATGATCTATGCTTGTTTTGACCAAACTGCTAACTCGTTACCACTTGGCTCTGTGAAGTGAAACCGACAGCCTCCAGGAAAATCAAACAAGGGCTTAATAATTGTGCCGCCGTGTTTTTCTACCTGAGCTTGCGTCTCTTTAATATTATTTGAATAAAGCACCAGTAGCGCGCCGCCATTATTGGTTAAGCTAGCTAATGGGACTTGATAAAACCCGCCATCAAGCCCCGCAGATTCAGCGCTAAAGGCCGTGTATTCAGGGCCATAGTCGGTAAATTGCCATTTAAAAACCTGATGAAAAAATGCCTTTGTTGCGGCTAATTCTTTAGCAGCAAATTCAACATAATTTAAGCTATGGTGGTTCGACATGGTGTGCTCCTAATTTAAACTATTCTCAAGCGCCATAGCGCAGTGAAGAGCAGTACTATCAAGTAATGGAATCGATGTATCTGCTTGTTGAACTAATAAGGCTATTTCGGTGCAACCAAGAATAATGGCTTCAGCACCTTGCTGAGTTAGATTATCAATAATGGTTAAATACTCGGCTTTAGATTGTGGGCTGATAACGCCTTTACATAGTTCATCATAAATCACACGATGCACTGTTTCACGCCCCTGTGCATCAGGGATTAACACGTCTATGGCGAATTTATCTGCTAAACGCTGCTTGTAAAAGTCTTGTTCCATAGTGAACTGGGTACCCAACAAAGCCACTTTCTTAAAGTTATGTTGGATCAGGTTTTCACCAACTGCATCAGCAATGTGTAATAAAGGAATTGCAACCGCAGCTTGTACTTGCTTAGCTAGTTTATGCATCGTGTTGGTACAAATTAATAAATAATCCGCGCCCGCAGCTTCAACCTGCTTAGCGGCTTTAATGAGTATCTCCGCCATTTGCGGCCAATCTTGTTGCTGTTGAAGCATAGCTATTTCGGCAAAATCGAGGCTAACGAGTACTATCTTGGCACTATGCAGCCCCCCAAGTTTGTTTTTAATGCCTTGATTTAAAAGCTGGTAGTAACTTTGTGTAGACTCCCAACTCATGCCACCGATTAAGCCTATTGTTTTCATTGCAGCTCCCTTTTATTTACTTAACACCATATGATATTGCACAGAACAAAGCTAGCAGATCATTATTTTACTAACAGATCGACTTAGTTGGTTCAGTTTCACTATTTAATACGTGCATGCAAATGATAACTACTATCTTTTCTGTTTGTCGGCGATATAATACGGGGTTTTCTTCTCGTGTTATTTTTTAAGGGATTATCATGCATTCTCAATCATTAGATGCAGTGACTACCAATCGCCCTAAAAATACAGCTAAAAAGCGCTCTGTGAGCCTATCTTATCGTGTTGCTGTGTTTTTGCGTTTCGTTGCAGCCATCATTGGTGGTTACGCCTTTACCAGTGTGCTTATTTCATTACTAGCTGTGTTATTACCACTTAATAAACTCGACAGCGTGCTGTTAACCACGACTCTATCGGTATTTTTTTACTGTTGTGTGTTTATTTGGGTGTTTGCAGTTAAGTCTTTAAAGACTGTTTGGATCACTATTTTACTAACAACTGGTGGGCAATTGCTGGCCCTTTCATTGATTAAGGATTGGTTATGAAAGAGAGCTTTTTCCGCTCAATGACTTGGCTTCATACCTGGGTTGGCTTGCTGGTATGCTGGTTACTGTTCTTAATCTTTTTTGCTGGCACCATCAGCTTTTTTAAAGATGAAATCACTATTTGGGCTAAACCCGAAACACACAATGTGCAGCATCAAGCACAACGGGTTCAGTCTCAAGCTGAGCAAATTAATTATGTGTTTGCGCAATTACAGCAAAAGGCACCTAATTCATTATCTTGGCGGATAAACTTACCTGAGCCACGTAACCCTGTTTTAAGCTATGGGTTTGCTGAGCCTAAACAGCCAGGCCAGCGCCGAGCACCTTTCAACTACTCACATTTAGATCCTAATACCTTAGAGCAATTACCCGAACCTCGGGAAACTAAGGGGGGTAACTTTTTCTATCGCTTACACTTTGATTTACATTACATAGATGTATTTACTGCACGGATAATTGTTTGTTTAGCCTCATTATTTATGTTGGTAGCGCTTATAACAGGCATCGTGATCCACAAACGTATTTTTAAAGATATGTTTAGCTTTAGAGCAAACAAAGGCAGCCGAAGCTGGCTCGATGCACACAATGTTTCGTCAGTGCTGGCATTACCATTTCATATCATGATCACCTACACGGGTATTATTACACTGATTTTTATGCTGTTCCCCTACCCTGCCGAGACTGTATATGAAAATGGCTTAAGGCAAATGTTTGATGAGGCATTGCCTATTAATAAACGTGCAAAGCCCAGTGAAGAGCAGCGCCCTATGGTGGCAATCAAAGATGTGTTAGATCAGATTTATACTAAGTCACCGAATGCTGATATTAGCTACGTGTTTGTAAGAAATGCGAATACTGCTTCCTCACAAATCGTGGTTTATTTGGCAACCGGCAAAGAGGTTGTAGATAACGGACCACGCTACTTATTCAATGGTGTAACGGGCGAGCTTGAAGCGAGTTCTGGCGAAGATTGGAGCGCTTCGGCGCAGTTTTATGACTCAATGACGGCATTGCATAGCGGTCGTTTAGCGGAGCCGTTGCTGCGTTGGTTGTATTTTTTCTGTGGCGTAGCTGGCTGTGCCATGATCGCTACAGGCTGCATTATGTGGGCAAAACGCTTACGCGAGAGGCTCAAAGCAGAGCAAAAACCAAGCTTTGGTTTAAAGCTTGTTGAAAGTCTTAATTTAATAACTTTAATGGGCTTGCCGCTAGCAACTTCAGCGTTCTTCATTGCTAATCGTTTATTGCCTTTAGAGTTAGCTGGGCGTGCCGATAAAGAAATACTCGTGTTTTTCTTAACTTGGCTTGCGGTGGCGCTTTCGGCTGTGAGCAGTATAGAAAAACGCCATTGGCGCTATAATGCATGGCTCAATGCAATAGCTTGCTTTCTCGTGCCCGTGGTAAATGCACTGACAACAGATGGTAATTGGATCACGTATTTACTAACTAATCAATGGGCCTTATTCGGTGTTGATAGTGCGTTTATTTGTGCTGGCGTGTTGTTTTTACTACAAAGCAAAAAAATAGCTAGTCACAAAGCTGTTATTAACAAGACAAAACCAAGTAAAAATAGGGTGTTAAAGGAGCAACAAGGATGATGGAGTTACTGCAATTTAGTCTCTGCTTTTTAGGGTTTAATTGTTTTGCGCTGGCAAAATTCAATCATTTTCGTGATGTATTTAAAAAGAAATTAACCGAAAAACAACGAAATAGCTTTTTAGCCAGTGGCTGGATCAGTATTTTACTAAGTTTGGTACTTTGTGTGCTGTCTGATGCTGGGTACGGCGCATTGCTGTTTTGCGGCTATATGGCTTTAAGTGTGCTTATGCTCATGATTTTATACAGTTTTACTGTTTCATGGGTGAAGCATGTCAGTGTATTTACTATGTCTATTTTACTGTTGAGTGGCTTTTCGGTGATGATTTTGTAGTTTAGTTAGTAAAAAACTGATCTGATAGCAATTTGCAATAATGCTTAATTGATCAAATTTGTTAAAAAAATGGGTAGGCAATGCCTACCCTAGCAGGGGATTAAATTGGGGGATCACATGTTGCTTCAATTTAACGACGCTAAGTTTGCCTAGCATCCATTACAGTTGTGTTGCACATTCGTGATAGTTTAAAGACAGTTGTAAAGCCCCTTTACAAGCTATTATGGTCAACATAGATAAGTTCATCTGTTTTAAAGCCATATTCTTTTGCAGTGTTTATAAAGTCCTGCATTTGCTGTTTTGTCACGGTCGGTGTGCGCGACAAAAACCATAAATACTCTTTGTTATAACCTGTGATATAAGCGTATTGATAATTTTGCTTATCTAATTCAAACACCACGTAAGAGCTGTAAAATGGTCCAAAGAATGAGACTTCTAAGTGGCCTATGTTTTGTTCCTCTGCAAACTTCGCTTTACCTTCAGCTTGCTGCCATTCTTTATCTTCAGCGCTGTAACCCTTGTTGATAACCTTCACACTGCCATCTGGGTTAATTGAGTATTCGGCGGTAATGCCCTCAAGGCCGCGTTCAAATGAATGATCTAAACGTGCAATTTCGTACCATGTTCCTGTGTATCTGTTTAACTCAAAATTATCGACGGGTTTGATGTTGTCTGGCACGCCTGTACATGCAGATAAAATGACTGTGATACATAAAACCCCGATTAATTTTAATGATGTTTGCACGTTTTTACTCCCTTTAAAAATTAAACAAATTAATACGTTAATAGCACTAATTTAGTTCAATTACGGTAAACTATTAATGTCTAAAATTAAAGATTGAGAACAGCATGAAGATTTGGGTTGATGCAGACGCCTGCCCCGTCGTTATTAAAGAAATATTGTTTCGTGCCGCAGAGCGCACACAGACCTTTACCACATTAGTGGCGAACCATGCGATGCGAGTACCACCCTCAAAGTTTATTAGCCGTTTGCAGGTATCTTCGGGTTTTGATATTGCCGACAACGAAATCGTTAAACGTATTGAGCCGAATGATTTGGTGATCACCGGTGATATTCCCTTGGCTGCAGAAGTCATCGAAAAAGGCGCACAAGCGCTTAATCCGCGCGGTGAATTATATACGACCGAAAATATTCGCTCACGTTTAAACGTTCGTGATTTTATGGAAACAATGCGCTCAAGTGGTGTTGAAATGGCCGGTGGCCCACCGCCGTTAAGCCAAGCAGACCGCCAAAACTTTGCAAATAATCTTGATCGAATCCTAGCTAAACAGTTATGAGTGTCGTTAATAGTGCGCCACTGCAGGGTTTTGGTGATGATGCGTTTAAAGTCGCTGTTTATATAGAAAAGCGCCCGCCGATGCCTGCTTGGCAACAGCTTGATCATTTGCATGCAATGCAACCCGGCCAAATAAACGAAATAAACCAAGCATGTGGAAATGGTTGGCGCAAAGTTTTTAACGTGTATGGCAAAGTGCTGTTTGCACTACCAAGTGAATATTATGATTTTGCAAAAAGAGCATCTGATTGGCAGAGCTATCGCGATGAACAACTGCTGCAAGCACACAGCCAAACTACATTACTGTTTAGTCCGCCGATATTAGGCAAACCAGAGCAATTGCATATAATTGCAGGGCGAACACATGCTAAACAGCTTATAAATGACGGACTTTTGCATTGCCAATTAACTTGGCTTGATGATGAATTTGCTATTAGTAAATCAGATAAAGTGATTGTTTGCCCCTATTTTGATTATCGCCAGTTAAGTAATATTAAAATTGCACGACTTAGCCAGCTTGTTGCCGATATTTTTTCTTAGTTTCTAGTTTATTGCGTTATTGAGTTAGCAAACTAAGCTTTAAATACTGTAGAGCTTAATAGGAGTTTAGATGAAAACTCTGATCGAATTGTTAAAGTGTGAAAAATGGAGCTAAACCGATGTTTAAGCATTTACCAATAGTGAGTTTGTTTACAGCTAGCTCTGTTATGGCGAGTGCTGAACAATTGACTTTATATACTGAAGTGTTCCCACCCTATAATTTTGTGGAGCACAATCAGCTCACTGGTATTAACACCAAAATCATGGAATCTTTGTGCGAAAGAGCTAAGTTGAGCTGTACGTTTAGTGTATTGCCTTGGAAGCGCGCAATGTCACTAACCCTCGCCCAACCGAATGCAGGAATTTACTCTACTTCACGTACCGCAAAGCGAGAAACTCAATTTTACTGGGTTGGCCCTTTGGTATCTGGGCATTCATGTTTCTATCGTTTAAATGACCGAAACGACATTAAAGTAACGAGTACACAGTCGTTGCAAAACTACACCATTGGCGTATCTCGTGGTGATGTATATCAAACCGTTCTTGCTGATTTTAACCTTACTGAAGGCCAGCAATTTTTAACTTACTCAAAAAAGTTCGAAGAACTTAAAATGTTTAAGCAAGGCAAGCATGATTTACTGATTGGCTCCTCTCTCACTCTATCAACACAATTGATGAATGTAGGTATGAGCCCAGACCAAGTCACACCTGTATTTGAGTTAAAGCACCCTGCTTTAGTGGGTAATTATTTAGCACTTAACAAAAACACATCGCCGGAGGTAGTTACTAAGCTGCAACACGCCCTCGATACCATGAAGCAAGAAAACCTGATTGACCCTTTTGTTGATCAGTTTGTAGAAGAGGATAGGCACTCTCACGGCGAAGCATCCAAAGTATCAGAGCAGTGCTTAAATGGCTCTGCCATTTATTAAATTGGAGTGATTTTAGGTAAGTTAGCCGCTATTTTTCTTATTTTTGAAGTCAATCGCGATTTTTCGCGCTCGAACGCAAAGCCATTGCCTGATCTTAAATTGCTTTTTATAGTGACAAATAAAAAGGGCAAAAACTATGAAACCAACTCCACTCTTCAAAAGCTTAGTGCTAGCAGTATGCTTAGGCACAGCAGGTGCTGCTCAAGCTTACGATCGTATCACAGGCCATAACTTTGCTAGTCGTTCTGAAGTCATCGCACAATCAGGGATGGTTGCTACATCACAGCCGTTAGCTACGCAAGTAGGCTTACAAGTTTTAAAAGACGGCGGTAATGCTATTGATGCGGCTATTGCAGCAAATGCAGTACTAGGCCTAGTTGAACCAACAGGATGTGGAATTGGCGGCGATTTATTTGCCATTGTTTGGGATAACAAAAGCAAGCAACTTTACGGTTTAAATGCCTCTGGTCGTTCACCACAAAGCTTATCTTTTGATACTTTAAAAGCACAAGGTGACTACATTCCTGCTTATGGGCCATTGCCTGTGTCGGTACCGGGTGCTGTAGATGGTTGGTTTGAGTTACATAAAAAGTTTGGCAAAACACCAATGAAAGCCTTACTCCAACCTGCTATCGACTACGCTGAAAATGGCTTCCCTGTGTCTGAACTGATTGCCTATTACATGCAAAAAAGTGTGGCTGCGCGTGGTAAATACCCAGGCTTTAAAGATGTATATATGCCTGATGGGGCAATGCCAGAAAAAGGAGAGATCTTTAAGAACCCTGCCCTTGCAAACACCTATCGTAAAATTGCCAAAGGCGGCCGCGATGCTTTTTACAAAGGCGATATTGCTAAAGAAATAGGTCGCTACATGAAAGAGAACGGCGGCTATTTATCGTATGAAGATTTAGCTGTCCACCATAGTGAATGGGTTAAGCCTGTGAGAGCCGATTATAGAGGGTATACGCTTTGGGAGTTACCCCCAAATGGCCAAGGTATTGCCGCACAGCAAATTCTGAATATTCTTGAAGGTTACGATATCAAAGCTATGGGCTTTGATAGCCCAGAATACGTACACACCTTTGTTGAAGCGAAAAAGCTCGCGTTTGCAGATCGTGCAAAGTATTACGCCGATCCAGCATTTAACACCATTCCCGTACAAACACTTATTTCGCAGCAATATGCTGACCAAAGACGCAAACTGATAGACCCTAATAAAGCTGCAAAACGTGACCACGCAGGCCCAGTAGAAGGCGATACCATTTATATGACGACCGCCGACAAAGACGGCAACATGGTTTCGCTTATTCAAAGTAATTACCGTGGCATGGGCTCAGGTATGACACCTGCAAAATTAGGCTTTGTATTGCAAAACCGTGGCGAAATGTTCGCCCTTAAAAAAGGCCACATGAACCAATATGAGCCAGGCAAACGACCATTTCATACAATCATTCCAGCGTTTGTCACCAAAGATGGCAAGCCATATATGAGTTATGGCGTAATGGGCGGCGCAACACAGCCACAAATGCATGCTCAAATACTTATCAACATGATTGATTTTGGCATGAACCTACAAGAAGCCGGTGATGCACCACGTATTCTGCACACAGGTTCATCGCAGCCAACCGGCGAGATCATGGAAGACGGTGGTTTTGTTAGCTTAGAGTCAGGTTTTTCGATGGAAACCCGCCGTGAGTTAATGAAAAAAGGCCACACCTTACAAGACGCGGTTGGCCCATACGGTGGTTATCAAGCAATATTGAAAGACCCAAAAACCGGCGTTTATTACGGCGCATCTGAAACCCGTAAAGACGGACAGGCCGCGGGGTATTAGGCTATTGTAGGTTGGGTAGAGCGGAGCGAAACCCAACAAGCAAGCGAGTTTCAAGAGTAAAGTTAGCGAGCTTTGATGTAGTAGCGATTTCACATCGCGTAGGCGTGAAATTTATTTCACGCGATGGTTCATGGTTCGCTAACTCCCAACCACCTACCCTGCAAATAAGATCAAAATCAGCGTTAAGCCGTTTTTTCTGAATATCTTTAGTACCGATAAAAAATTTATAGTTAGCAATGCATTACGTTATTTGTTAGTAATAGGTTTATTAAATATTTGAGCGTGATGTCGGCAGAAAGGTGTGCGATGCGCGAACTATAAAATTGTTATGTTTGGTCTATAAAGGGTAAATTGTGAATAAACTTTTAGTATTATTTTTTGTCTTTCTATTTAGTAGCTCTGTGCTTTCAGAAGAAATGATAGAAGTTAAAGCACTTGATGGGAAAGTTTCAGTTTATGCTCCAAAAGATTTTGGGCCAATGCCCACTAGTATTCTTGATAAAAAATATCCTTCCTCAAGAAGACCATCAGAAGTATTAAGTGACAACACTGGTGGAGTTAGTTTAGCATTTAACTATACAAATAATGCTATGCAACCAAATCAAATCAATGAAGCTCACGGTGCAATATCGAAGATGTTTCATAACATGTACCCTTCAGCATCTTGGCTCAGAGATGAAGTTATTTTACAAAATGACCAGACATTTATGGTCATGGAGTTAATAACACCAGCAATGGATACGAAAATCCATAATATTATTTACGGAACATCTGTTGATGGCCGATTTCTGTTAGCAGCTTTCAATACTACCGCCGAGCAGTCAGGTAAGTGGCTACCTATCGGAAAACAAATAATGGCTTCAATGAAGGTAGTAAAATAAACATAACAAGTAACAGCAGCATAAAAAATCTAGCTACGCTCGACTTTTCCGGTGAGCAGAGCGTTAGTTTTCAAAGGAATTGAGATGGAATCCCTGAGCACGGCCAAACAAATTATCGACATATTTTCCGCTTTACTTAGCCCTGTTATTGCAATTTCCGTCGGCTTTATTGCATACCAGCAATGGAAACTAAATGTTGATAAAGAAAAGCGCGAAAGTAACTCAAATAAGCTTAAAATCTATATGGTCGTAAAAAGGTTTTTGCAGAGCGTCGATAACAAGCGTGTGGTCGATAAAAAACTATACGAAGAACTGCAAGAGTCAATTGCTTTAGCGGACTTTTATTTTGACGGGATTGTAACTGACTGGTTATTCCAAGTAGATTGTGACGCTTCATCTTGGTTAAATTTAACGCAGATTAATTCGCTACCAAATAGTGAAAAATTAAACCCTGAGTATGCCCGTAACCAAGAAGAGATTGAAAGGCTAATTGATAGCCTTCAACGTTTTCATTGTCAGTTATTTCAGGTGTTTAAAGATAGTATGATGTACTTGAAAACTAACAAGACGTTAAAGTAAAGAGACACAAAACTGCTGGCGAAATTCTCTTCGCTCATAATTTTAGCCAAGTATTATCTGCCCATTATACGGAGTTAGGTGCACTGGATGACGCAGCCAAAATCTATCCTTCTTTCATACATAATTTGCTTTGTGTGGTGTGTAATATTACCACTATTTTGGGTTGCGTCCTTTTCTGAAAGGATAGAGGTTGAGTATTTTGAAATCTTTTTATACTTCATCCCTGAGTTGTCTATTGCGACAGTCTTTATTTTCAGCCTAGTAGGGCTCTTTAAGTTGTACAAAGTAGCAGCAGCTTTAGCTTGTATTGCCGCTGTCTTAGGAATAATCGCCAAGTTTTTGCTTGGCAGTCCAACATTTGGTGGGATAGAAGTGGGCATTGTATTGTTATTAGTTTTGTCTTATCAGTTGTTTAATCAATCAAAACGAGCAAGTTCACCTAGAAAGCTGTTTAATAGAGGCAAATAAATAATAGGCTGATTTGGCTTTGCTAAGTTTTAGCTAACTATTAAACCTCCTGAATAGGGCGTTGGTATTCAAATCATGACTGTACGTTTTCTCACATTGTTGTTTATATTTCTCTCGGCAAATGTATTCGCGTGTTTTTCACCTATTGAGGGAGAGGAATATGATGCGTTAGTTGTAATGAACAAGATTGATAAAAATCATTACTCATATGAATTTCCTTCAGAAGCTCACGGATATAGAAATGACGGAATGGTTATATTAGCACTCTCTCAAAAGGAAATAGGTTCAATAATTGTTGATAGCCCTCACAAGGAAATATCCCCCAAAGAGGTGAATGGAAAAATGAAAGGTGAATTTTTCATCCCTGAAAATGAGAAAAATGGCTTCTTGATTGTTTCGTGAGCACCCAAAGACGAATGTTGTATGTGTGAGTTTTTGGCATACTCAAGTATGGTAAATAGAGAATGAATGCCTAAAAAGCAAATGAATTAAGATTCACATTTATTTTCATGCCATTTGCGGAGTAATTCGCCCGCCAGCACTTGGTTTACCTATTATTCGGGCGTTATTTTAAATGAGCTATGTGGGATCAAACAGATAATGGAGAAACCATCGGAACAACAGGTTCTGAAAATGGTGAAATAATTGTGGACGCGGAGCACTCCAAAGGCGCACGCCTAACTTTAGAAAAAGGTGGTGATATTGCACCATACTCTATAACAAGTGGGGTTTACGGTTCCTTTTTTCATACTACTTACTTATCAACCCTCGAAGAGAGTGTAAATGAAATAGAAGCAATGAAAGCTGAAATATCAGAATTCTTTAATACTGAAACTTCATCAGATGAAGAACATGATTGGATTTTAGAGTTTGTTAGTAGACATTAAAACCAACAAGTTCTAAAGAGGGGATTAGTTGGCTTTGCTTCTTCGTCGCCAATTATAGCCAGTTATTTTTTGCTTCTTAGTTGGGAGTTAGGTAACAGGAAATGGGAACTGAAATACTTGTATTGACTTACTTAACGACTCCATTGATATTTGTGATAAATATGGCCTTGTTGTTTAAAGGCAAATTCCCCAATTCAAAAGCTCTCGTGCTATTGCTCCTAAATGTTGTTTTCATGGGCTATTTTATCGTGACAGGACTATTCAGCGAGCACTTTATCCAAGCTTACTTCGTAGGCGGCTTTTTTCTCATTCCATTTCAAATTATAGCGTTATTAGTTGCTAAACTATTAAGCTCTAAAATCAGTAAGTTAAATGAGTTAAATAACATAAATCGCGCGAAATAAATTTCACGCCTACGCGATGTAACTTTACTCTTTCCCCTCGTAGCTCGCTAACTTGTTGGTTTCAATCTGAGAGCTGACGGCTGAAAGCTGACAGCTCACTTAACTAGCTAACTTGTTGGGTTTCGCTGCGCTCTACCCAACCTACGAGTTGACAGCTCTAGAACGTAGCTAACTCCCAACCACATACCCAGCAAAACCAAGCACTTTAAAGTACTGTTTAGGGGTGCTGAAGCGGGTTTCATTCATTAACTCTGAAAAACGAATGCGGTCTAATGGGTAAAACTCGTGCTCTAGGTTGTGGCGCATGCGTTCTACGCCGACTTCGGTTAGACCTAACTGCGAACATAGCTGTAGTTGAGATTCGCGCTCAAAAGCGGTTTCAGGGCGCATTAAATCGGCAATGTATAAGTTGCTCGATTTTTTAAGTTTGCTGTGAATCGCTTTTAACAGCGCTTTTTTATCGCCATTATCTTCAACAAAGTGCATTACTAGTAAACACAGTGCGGCGTCACATTGAGTGTCGATGTCGTTGATATCACCGCAGTGTACTGTTACGCGATCGCTAATGTTATGCTGGCCAAACTGTTGCTCGGCAATATCGAGCATGTCTTGCGAAATGTCTTGAGCAATAAATTGCCAGCTTGGTTTTAGCGCCGCTAATTCAATGATTTCTTTACCTGTTCCGGCACCAATCACTAAAATGCACGCTTCATCGCTCAGCGTGGCTGCAAGTTGTGCCGCGGTTGCTTGATGTAATAGCTCATAACCTGGAACTAGGCGCAAAATGCGTTCGTCGTAATGATTTGCTTCTTCGTGGTTAAAAGTTGGCATGCTAATCCTTTAAATAACTGAGATGGTCGAATAACCACCTGGTTTTTTCGCCACATGCACTTGCGTGGCAACGCGTTCGGTCATTTCTGATACGTGCGAAATAACCCCTACTTTGCGGCCTTGTGCTTGTAGTGAATCAAGAGCATCCATCGCGATGCTTAACGTTTCACTGTCCAACGTACCAAACCCTTCATCGATAAACAAAGAGTTTATTTGCACTTTATTCGACGACAACGAGGCAAGCCCTAGCGCCAGTGCTAACGATACCAAAAATGACTCACCGCCCGATAATGTATTAACAGAGCGCTGCTCATCGGCCATGTCTTTATCGATAATTGCGATATCGAGCGTTTGCCCTATGGCTGTTAATTTGTAGCGTTTATTTAGTGTCTGTAAGTGACTATTCGCGTAGTGCAGCAGTATTTTTAAGGTTTGCGTTTGCGCTAAATTACGCATGGTTTTGCCGCTGGCATCCCCTAAGACCTTATTGAGTAAATGCCAGTGATCATAGCTTTTTTGCTGCTCAACTAATAGCTTTTGTTTGTCTTCAAGTGCTTGGCTATTTTGTTGATGAGTTTTAAGCTCAGTCGCAACTTGCAATAGTGCATTATTCGCTTGTACTTGTTGCTCTGTGGCTTGATTAAGCTGTAATTGCAGCTCATCTTCACCGAGAACTGGCTTTTCTTTTTGGTGCTGAGCCAGCGCCTGCTGTCGCTGTTTTAAAAGAGCCTCAGCGTCTTTTAAGCTGCTCTCGGCGGTGTGGTAATCTGCCAGAGTTTGTTTAATTTCAGCGGGACTTATCGTTAATAGCTGACTAACTGCTTGCTCATCCAAACTTGGGTGCTGCGCTTTAAAATCGTTAAACCAAAGGCTAAATCGCTCATTAAGCGCCGCTTGCTCTGCGGTGAGTTCTTTTTCACGCTCGTCAAAATTGGCGATTTGAATGGCTTGTTCGTCACGCGCTTTTATCGCGTTACTATGGGTTGCTTGGGCAAGTTGCAGTGCCTGCTGCGCTGAATCTATCGCCTTTTCAAGCTCTGCTATAAATTCATCTACCGATATCGCTGCGTTACTAAATAAGCCCCCGCGCTTTGATTTTATCTGCGTTAGTTCGTTTTCAGTTTGGCTTAGTTGCTCGTTGCACTGAGATAAAGAGGTATGTGCTTCGTTAAGCTGCGGCGTTACATGTGCAAGGTGCTGCTCAATGGCTTTTAAGCTAGTTTTAAGCTCATCTGCCGTTTGCAGCGAAGCTTGATAAGCCTCAACGTGATCTGCAATGTTCTCTAAAGAAATGCTTTGTGTATTGAGTGCTTGCCACCATGGTGCACTGGCGAACTTTTGATTCAGTGTCGTGTAAAGCTGCTGATGCTCATCATTGAGCTCGTTTAAACGTGTTTGCTGATTATTCAGCTGTTGCTGTAATTCGTTTAATTGCTGCTCTTTGCTATGTAGCGCTTGCCCTTGCTGATTATAGTCAGTTTGCTTAACCGCAAGCGTGTTTTGCAGCTGCTGTTGCTGTTCAAGAGTTTTGTAGTATTGCTGTTTTTGCAGGCTGAGCTGTTGTTGACGCTCGTTTAACTGATCTTCGGTTAAATCATTTAGCTCAGTACGATTAGCCGCCATGGTTTCTTTGAGGCTCTGTTGTTGAGCGCTCAGTTCTGAGATTTGCCCAGTTAACGAGCTTATCTGTTGGCTGCATGCCGCCAGCTCATTACTTTTAGCTTGCTGTAATGCTTGCTGAGCTTTTAAGTGCTGTTTGGCGTTAGTTAGTTGGTTGGTAAAGTCGTTAATAAGTTGACTAAATTGCTCGTTAACCATTTCTTCATGCATAAAGGGGTGTTCTTTTGAGCCACATACTGCACACGGCTCCCCTGCCTTTAAAGTGGCGCGTAACTGGCTAACCCCTTCACTGGCTCTTAACTGCACTTGCTGTAAGTTTTGCTCACAAAACGAAACCTGCTGCTGTGCTTGCTCTGCACCTTGCTGCGCATCTTTTAATGCTGTTTGTAGTTGCTGCTCCGTTTGGCTTAAAGTGTTTAGCTGGGTTTGCCAATTTTTTAACTGCTGATGATTAGTTTGCCATACTTGGCGCTTTTCAATCAGGTGTTTAATCGCATCAAGCCTAGCGTCGATATCTGCCATTGATTGGGTGTTTAAACTCGATTTAAAGGCGGTATCTTGCTCATTTAGGCGCTTAATTTCTTGCTCAAGGGCTTGGTATTGAGTTTTACACTGCTGCGCAGCTGCTTGCTGCTCATCAATTTTAGGTTGAAGAGCTTTTACGTTTTGCTGTGATTGGCTAATTGTGTGCAGTTGCTGGCTAAAGCGGCTTAACTCACTTTTAAAGAATGACCAGTCTTTTGCTAATGGTTGCCATTGTGCGTGTGTTTCTAAATAGCTATTTATTTGCGCTTGTTGATCGAGCTGTTTTTGCTGCTCGGCTTTATGGCTATTTAGTGTATTAGTCAGCTCTTGATGATGGTGCTTAGCTTTCTCTGCTTGTACTTTTTGCGCGGCTGCTTGCTGGTTTAATACGGCAAGCTGCTTATCTAACTCACGGGCCTGGCTAATAATAGGTTGTGCGTCTTTTTGTGCTTGCTTTGCTTGGTTTAGTTGCGCGGATTGCTTTTCAAGCGTTTGCTCAGCGTCTTTGAGCAGTGTTTTATGATCAACGTTTAAAAGCTGCTCACGGTTTTTAATAAGTTGCCCATGTTGAGCAGTAATCGAAGTGACGCGTTCACGGTTATCTTTTATTTCTAAGCATTGCTGAGCTTGTTTCGCTTCAGTGGCTTTTTCAGCAAGCGCGTGCATTTGCTGCTGTAACTCTTGCTTTGCTTGCTCTGCCTGGTTTAGCTGTTGTTGCTGCTGAGATGCTTGCTTGTACCACCCTTGGTACTGTTCAAATTGTTTTATTTGCTTTTGCAACTCAGCAAGTTTAGCTTCAAGCGCTTTTTGTTCTGCTTGTTTCGTTTCGACCTGTTCAGGGCTTAAAACCTGATAATTACTTAAACTTAACTTTAACTGCTCTAATGCTTGCAGCTGCTCACGATGGCGTTCAAAAATTCGCTGACCAATACGGCTAAATTTATCGGTGCCTGTTAAGCATTCAAGTAGTTGCGCACGCTCATCTCCGGTCGCTTTTAAAAATGCCGCAAATTCATGTTGCGCAAGAAGGACTGCTCGTGAGAACTGCTCAAAGCTCAAACCGATAATACGCTCGATTTCTTTACCTGCCGCGCTTCGATCGGCGATTAGGGTTTCATCAGGTAAAGAGTGCAGGCTATGTTGTGCAGGTTGTAACTTGCCATCGGCTTTATTACGCGCTCGGCTAAAGCTTAACCTTGCTCGGTACTGTTGTTTATCTTGGCCAATAAAGTCGACTTCGGCATAGCCCTGCCCTGCCCCGCGGCGTAATAAGTTTCGCGAGTCATTGAGTTTGATATTGTCGCCGTTAAAGTCAATTTTATTGCCTGTATCGCCGCGTAACCTTGCTGTTTTGTTATAAAGTGCTAAGCAAATGGCATCGAGTAATGTGCTTTTACCGGCGCCGGTATCACCGGTGATGGCAAACAACCCTGCTTCTTTTAAAGGCGAAGCGCTAAAGTCGACTTCGGCGTCTAAGATAGAGGCTAGTTGGTGAACACGAATCGCTAAAATTTTCATAGTAGGTCCTCTGCATTCAATTCATCGATCACTTGGCTTAGTAAGCTTTCTAATTCTTTTGGCACCGCCTGCCCTGCCATATCTTTATTGTTTGCAAATGCTTGCTCTAAAAGTAAATGTGGATTTAGCGCTTCAATTTGCGAGACATCTTCAAATAGGGTTTGTTCATCGTCTTGCTGGTTGCTTTGCTGACGTACTCTTTCAATGCCACAAAACTTAACCTGCTTACCTTCAAGGGCTTGTTCTATTTGTTCTCTGAAAGTGGTGTCAGTGTCATGGGCGCTCAATTTAACCCGCAGATAGGGCGCTAAACCTTCATCTGTTAAATCGAGCTGCTTTATAAGCTCACAGAGTTCGTTCAGTGGCACACAGTCTTTTTCTGGTAGTAACATGACTTTACAGAAGCTAGGAATGTAAAGGGGGTTTACAGAAGTACCTGAGTCAGTAAGCTCGACTATTACAACTTGATGTTGGTAACGCCTTTCAGAAAATGACATCGGCATTGGCGTGCCACTGTAGCGAATGGTCTCTTTCTTCGCGACGGTTTGAGCCTTATGAAGATGCCCTAGTGCAACATAATCAGGCTGATCAGTAAATATGCTTGCCGATATCGCATCTTCACCACCAATCACTAAGTTACGCTCAGAATCAGATGAGATGTCTCCGCCTTTTGCATGCAGGTGGCCCATGGCAATTAATGGCGCGCTTGGTAATTCGCTTGCCGCTTGTAATGCATCTTTGTAAGCAAAGGCAACGGCTTGGTTGTAACTTAACGGTTGCTCTTGTTGACGGTTATAACTGCTTAAATCACTACTTCGTAAAAACGGCATAGCAACAACATTCGCATCGCCGTTTTTTGTGCTGATTGGCAGTACTACTTCATGAGGAGCATTACTATCAAAGCGGCCAACAACATGGGTATCAAACTGAGCCAATAAAGGTTTTGCCGCCATAATGCGATTTGCTGAATCATGGTTACCAGCAATAATCACTATGTGTAAGTCAGGGCAATGTTGCTTAGTGGTTTTAATAAATTGGTAGAGTTGATTTTCTGCGCTGGCAGGAGGTGTCGCCGTATGATAAATGTCACCCGCAACCAGTAGTAAGTCGATCTGTTCTGACACAAGCGTATCGGTTAACCAAGCTAGAAATGCTTGATGCTCATCGAATCGGGAGTGCTCGTAGAATTGTTGGCCTAAATGCCAATCAGATGTATGAAGGACTTTCATTAAACGCTCTTATTATTTATTAAGAGCGTCAATATACCTAAGCTGAGCCAAGATGCCCAGCCTGGTTTGTTAACTTAAGCTATACCAAGCAAAAACCACCATTGGCAAAGCTAACAATGCCATGATCATAGGTACTTTAAGCGCTTTAGTTTGCTTAGCTTGTAAAATCTTAAGGGCATTTGTTTCATTACATGCCGCTACTTTGTCGATATAAAAATACCCTGAATCTAGGTACTGTTTACAATTTTGTTCGTCCGCTGGAATTGCAATTAGTTCTTGTTGTTTTTTTAGGATATAGAAATCCATACGCTCACCGAATTCTATGCTGATTACCAAACATTTTGGGGATTAAAATGCATGCTGCGTAGACCCCAAAATCAAAAAAGTGGGCGATTTTAAATATAAATGGCAGTAAATTTCAATAGCAAATGCTACAAAAATTACTTAATTGCAAAAAATAATTATGGATAGGGTCAAAATAACCAAAGAAGATGACCAAATTAGCCATTTGTTAGCTCTTTTAATCTCTGGTTTTGTTCGTGATAGGGCGTCTGATTCATCACATGCATTGATGACCTCAACAAACTTAAAACCACGTTCTTGGTACTCGTTTAAGATTGATTCTTGCGCAGGAATGGCTGCTAAACGAGAGTCTTTTTTTACAATATAAAACTTCATCTAATCACCCTTTCATCATTAACTAGAATTTAAGTCGATTACCTTCTTTTTAACTGTAATGCTTTGGAATGAATTAGTGCTGAATTAAAATTAATCAGTTTTTGTAAACCCCCTTTACAAGATATTAATTAAAAAAAGCAACAATTAATCTTGATTAGTAATAACCGATGAATACTACCGGAAAAATACCGCAATTTATCGTGATAATGTTGCAACTTTGTTTTTAGTTTGCGATGTTACGGTTGCAAACTAATTACAGGATAAACAATGAAAAAAGCAGTTCTCAAATTGAGTGCTTTGGTATTGCCTTTAGCAGTATCTTCAGCTGTTATGGCGTCATCTGTTGAGCAAACTAAAGGCTCATTCGTTGACAAGTTCCGTCAGCTAGATGAAGCACTTCCAACTCCAAACGTATACCGTAGTGCGGCCGGTGAGCCTGCTGAAAATTATTGGCAACAGCAAGTAAACTACGACATCGATGTAAAGCTAGATGAAAAGAAACGTCGCTTAACAGCAAGCCAAACTATCGAATACAAAAATAACTCGCCGCACACCTTAAAGTATCTTTGGTTACAGCTAGACCAAAATATCTTTAAATCTGACTCAATTGCTGAAATGACATCTACTTTCAATGGTAAAACATTGCAAGGTGATCCTCAGCCAAAATCAACTAAATTGAGCTTAGGTCAGTTACGTCGTCAGCAATTTATGGCCGACAACGAGCTGGGTTATCAAATCGCCAATGTTAAAGACGAAGACGGAAAAGAGCTTAAAGTTACTGTAGTAGATACCTTAATGCGTATCGACTTAAACGAGCCGCTTAAACCGGGAAAAGACGTTGAGTTCAGCATGGACTTCGCCTTTAACATTGTTGAAGAAGACGCCGTTGGTGCACGTTCAGGTTATGAACACTTTGAAGAAGATGGTAACGATATCTTCTTATTAGCGCAATGGTTCCCTCGTCTTGCTGCATACACTGATTATGAAGCGTGGACTAACAAAGCTTTCTTAGGCAGCGGTGAGTTCACACTTGAGTTTGGTGATTACGATGTAGAAATTACAGTACCTGCTGACCATATCGTATCGGCAACGGGTCAACTTGATAACCCAAGCAGCGTTCTGACTAGCACACAGCGTAAGCGTCTTGAACAAGCTGAAGATGCTAAGCGCCCTGTTTTCATCGTGACTGAAGAAGAAGCGTTAGAAAACGAAAAAGAAGGCACAAACAAAACGAAAACATGGCATTTTAAAGCTGAAAATGTACGTGACTTTGCGTGGGCTTCTTCACGTAAGTTTATGTGGGATGCAAAAGGCTATCATCAAGGCGGTAAAGATCAGCCGTTAGTAATGGCGATGTCTTTTTACCCGAAAGAAGGTGGTGACCTTTGGAAGAAGTACTCTACTGAGTCAGTAGTTCATACAATGGAAGTGTATTCACGCTTCTCTTTTGACTACCCTTACCCAGTTGCTCAATCTGTAAATGGCCCTGTAGGCGGTATGGAATACCCTATGATCACCTTCAATGGCCCGCGTACAGATCTACAAGAAGATGGAACTCGTACCTACTCGCAAGCAGAAAAACGCTTCTTGATCGGTGTGGTTATCCATGAAATTGGCCACATTTACTTTCCTATGATCGTCAATTCTGATGAACGTCAATGGACGTGGATGGATGAAGGCCTTAACAGCTTCTTAGATGGTGTTGCTGGTCGCGAATGGGACCACACTATTCCTTGGGGTGTTGAGCCTCGCGACATCGTTGAGTATATGAAGTCTGAAAACCAAGTGCCTGTTATGACACAGTCAGACAGCGTATTACGTTTAGGCCCTAATGCTTATACTAAGCCTGCTGCTGCACTTAACATTTTACGTGAAGTGATCCTTGGCCGTGAGCTATTCGACTTTGCATTCAAAGAATATGCACAGCGTTGGAAATACAAGCGCCCTACTCCTGCTGATTTCTTCCGCACTATGGAAGAAGCGTCAGGTGTTGACCTTGATTGGTTCTGGCGTGGTTGGTTCTACACCACAGATCACGTTGATATTTCGCTAGACAAGGTTTATCAACTTCGTTTAGATACCAAAAACCCTGATATCGACTTTAATCGTTTACGTGATATCGAAGCTGACAAGCCAATGCCGTTATTCGTAAAACGTAATAAAGAAGAAGGTAAAAAACTGTGGGTTGAAGAAAACCCAGATGTAACTGACTTCTACGACGAAAACGACCGCTTCACAGTAACTAACAAAGAGCGTAACGCGTATAACAAATTCCTTAAAGGGTTAGAGCCTTGGGAGCGTAAAACGTTTGAACGTGCAATCAAAGAAGATAAAAACTACTACGTACTTGAGTTCTCAAACTTAGGTGGTTTAGTCATGCCTATCTTATTAGAGCTTACTTATGAAGATGGTACGAAAGAAGAGCAGTACATTCCGGCTGAAATCTGGCGTCGTAACCACAAGCATGTACAAAAGCTAATTGTTACAGAAAAAGGTAAAAACCTAGTGTCTGTTACAGTGGACCCTCGCTGGGAAACAGCGGATGTTGATGTAGAAAACAATAACTACCCGCGTCGTATTATTCCATCACGTATTGAAGTGTACAAACGTGAGAAGAGTAAAGCGAAAGTCAGCCGCGATATCATGCAAGATATTAAAACTGAGCTGAAAAAAGACGACGAAAATGATGCCCAGGAGCAACAATAATGCGCTTTATAGCCATTATTTTTGCTTTATTACTGAGTGCGCCAACCATGGCGCACCAGTTAAAAGCGTCTGTGACTACCGTGTTATTTAACAAACGCACCAACAATATTGAGCTGATGCATCGTTTTTATTTACATGATACAGAGCACGCCGTTGAATATTTGTTTGACGGCAATGCTGATATTTTATCAAATAAAGAAGATCAGAAGCGTTTTGCTGATTATGTTGAGTCACATATTGCTCTACAAACTTTAGATGGCAAGCCGCTTGAGCTTAAAGATGTGGGTGCGCAAGTTGATGGTAAATTCTTTTGGGTTTACCAAGAAGTCATGATCCCTGAGGGAATTCATGGTATTCGAATGAGCAACGGAGCACTTCGCGACCTATGGCCAACACAAGTGAATATGGTAAATATTGAGGGTAAAGGTAAGGTAAAAACGCTGACCTTTAGCCAAGATGATACTTGGCTTGAGGCTAGATTTGAGCCGGTCAATCCAGAGTAATAGCAGTCCTAAAGGATTAAAAAAGTTACTTTTTTAATCCTTTGATCCTTTAATAAACCCATTTCGTAAACTATCTTATTAATGGGCATCAACATTTTCCCACTTCTCATATACAGGGATTTATATGACTATCCATGACAACAATATCCGTGGCGTAATCTTTGACTTAGATGGTACTTTGGTTTCATCGGAGTTGGATTTTTCACTGATCAAAGCACAGGTAGGCTGTCCGCTTGATAATGACTTACTTGCTTACATTGCTTCGTTACCTTCGCCTTACATGCGTGAAGAAGCGATGAATATTGTTCATCAGCATGAACTTATTGATGCGCAGCATGCGCATTTATTGCCAGGCGTTGCTGAGGCAATTACGAGGCTGAAAGAAAATAACATCCCGATGGCGATTGTGACTCGCAACTACGACCGTGCAGCTGCCATTAAATTAAAGAATAACCCCTTACCAATAGAAACCGTGTTGACTCGCTCTGATGCGCCTGCTAAGCCTGATCCAAGTGCTTTAAATGCGATTGCGACATTATGGGAGCTTGATCAGTCTGAGTTACTTTATGTCGGCGATTATTTATTTGATATACAAGCAGCTCACAATGCCAACATGCGTGCTTGCTTGTACGCGCCAGATGAAATTCCTGAGTATGCAAATCAGGCCGATTATGTAATGCATCATTTTTCAGAACTACCTACTTTGGTTGACTCATTCCAAGAAAATAAAGTGTTATGTTAAATAGCTTTGTTTTTTATTTTTCCTGAGATTTATTGTTAGTTTTTTATTTTTCAAAATGCCCTAGTACTAGCCCAAGCGGTCATGAGTTGCTAAAATATCGGCAATTATCAAATGTATTCATAGAGGCATAAGATGGGCAGAGCATTTGAAGTCCGCAAAAACGCCATGGCTAAAACAGCCAATGCAAAAACTAAAGTAAATTCTAAGTACGGTAAAGAAATCTACGTTGTTGCTAAAAATGGCGAACCAGATCCAGAAGTAAACCAAGCGCTAAAACGTATTATTGAGCGTGCAAAAAAAGACCAAGTTCCAGCACACGTAATCGACAATGCGATTAAAAAAGCAGCCGGTGGAGCAGGGGAAGACTACTCTCCAGCACGTTACGAAGGCTATGGCCCGGGTAACTGTATGGTTATTGTGGACTGTTTAACTGATAACCCTAACCGTACTATTAAAGATGTACGTTTACCGTTCACTAAAACAGATTCAAAAATTGGTACACCGGGCTGTGTAGCGCATATGTTCGACCACTTAGCTGTTTTAGGCTTTGAAGGTGATGACGACGAAGTTGTACTTGAAGCGCTAATGATGGCCGATGTAGACGTAACAGATGTAGAAGTAGAAGACGGCAAAGTATCTGTATTCGCTCCACATACTGAGTACTACAAAGCAAAAACAGCTCTTGAAGAAGCATTTGAAGGTATTAACTTTGAAGTAGACGAAATCACGTTTGTTCCACAAGTTCATACTGACATCACTGATCCAGAGGATATCGCAAACTTTGAAAAGTTTATTTCTATGCTTGATGACTGTGATGACGTGCAAAACGTTTATCACAATGCGATTGTTAAAAACTAATTTTTAAAAAATTAGTACGTATTAGTACGTAAAAAGGGGCATTTGGTAACAAATGCCCCTTTTTTAATAGATTTTCATTATGCCGTGAATGGTGGCTATTCACTGTCGTTATGAGTTCAGTTGATATTAGTCAAAAAAAAGCAGCCCTTGGGCTGCTATGAACGACACATGAAACTCGAAGGGGAGTTGTGTAGTGGCTAATTTAACGATTTATACTTTATACGGAACGCATGCAATAATGGTTCAGTATAGCCACTAGGTTGTTTAACTCCCTCTAATACAAGGGCTAAAGCTGCTTGATAAGCAACACTTTGTGCTAAGGTTTCGGCTGAATCAGCCATATTATTGTAGGCCGGATCACCTTCATTTTGACCATCAACAACTTTTGCCATGCGTGCCATGGTTTTTCTAATTTGCTCTTCAGAGCAAACGCCATGATACAGCCAGTTGGCCATGTGCTGGCTTGAAATACGCAGTGTGGCACGGTCTTCCATTAAACCGACATGGTTGATGTCTGGTACTTTTGAGCAACCAATACCTTGGTCAATCCAACGCACAACATAACCTAAAATACCCTGAGCGTTGTTATCAAGTTCGGCTTGAATATCTTCTTTGCTTAAGCTGCTGGCATCTTTCATAAGCGGCGGAGTGAGTAAGCTGGTAAGGCTTGCTTCTTTGCGGTCCATAAGCGCTTTTTGGCAGGCAAATACATCAATATCATGATAATGCATGGCATGCAGGGTTGCAGCAGTAGGAGAGGGCACCCACGCGGTATTTGCACCACTTTTCGGGTGACCACTTTTTTGTTCCATCATTAACGCCATTTTATCTGGCATTGGCCACATACCCTTACCAATCTGTGCTTTACCACTAAGGCCAGTTGCAAGACCAATATCTACGTTGCGATCTTCGTATGCGCTGATCCAAGGTTCAAGCTTAATAGCGCCTTTTGGCAGTACTACACCTGCTTGCATTGAAGTATGAATTTCGTCACCAGTGCGGTCTAAGAAGCCGGTATTGATGAATACAACACGCTTTTTAGCTTCGAAAATACAGGCTTTTAAGTTAGCTGAAGTACGACGCTCTTCATCCATAATACCCATTTTAATGGTGTTTGTAGGCAAGCCTAACAGCTGCTCAACGCGGGTAAACAGGGTATTAGTGAAGGCAACTTCTTCTGGACCATGCATTTTTGGCTTAACAATATTAATACTATTAGCCGTTGAATTTTTAAGGCTACCTGTACCTTTTAAGTCATGAAGTGCAGCGGTGCTAGTGATAATGGCATCCATAATGCCTTCAAACACGTCATTGCCTTCACTATCATGGATAGCTGGATTAGTCATTAAGTGGCCAACATTACGCACAAACATCATGCTGCGGCCTTTTAGCGTGATTGTTTCGCCATTGACACCTTGATATTGGCGATCTTCTGCTAAACGGCGTTCAATGGTTTTACCTTCTTTGTTAAATGCTTCTACTAGGTTTCCTTGCATTAAACCAAGCCAGTTTTGATAGACGTTTACTTTGTCTTCGGCATCAACGGCAGCAACGGAATCTTCACAGTCCATAATCGTTGTAAGGGCTGCTTCTAGTAGTACATCTTTAAGGCCTGCTTTATCTGCTTGGCCTATTGGGTGATGATGGTCTATTTGTAGCTCAATATGTAAGCCATTATTTTTCAATAAGATAGCGCTTGGATTTTGCGCTTCACCTTGGTAACCAATAAGTTGTTCAGGGTTTGCTAGGCGAACCTGACTACTATCACGTAATGTGATTAAAAGCTCATTATTAACCACTGCATAGCTGGTGCTTTCGATGTGTGAGCCGTTTGCTAAAGGCAGTGCTTTATCCAGAAACTGGCGAGCATAAGCCATGACTTTAAAGCCACGCACAGGGTTGTATGTAGAGCCTTTCTCAGCGCCGTCGTCTTCACTTAATACATCTGTGCCGTATAGCGCATCATACAGTGAGCCCCAGCGCGCATTTGCGGCGTTTAAGGCAAAGCGTGCATTGCTTACTGGCACAACAAGCTGCGGCCCTGCAGTGCTTGCGATTTCAGGCTCTACTTGCTCTGTTTCTATGCTGAAGCTAGCTGGCTCAGGAACGAGGTAGCCTATGTCTTCAAGGAATGCTTGATAGTTAGCCGCATCCCATACCGGCTGCTGTTTATGGTAGTCATCAATCTTAGCTTGTAGTTGTTCGCGTTTTTCTAAAAGCGCACGATTGATTGGCGTTAGTTCATTGACGATATCAGCAAAACCTTGCCAAAAAGTGTCTGTGCTAATGCCTGTTCCTGGTAAAAGTTGCTGTTCAACAAACTGTGCAAGTTGTTGATCAACGCTTAAACCGTTAAGTGAGAGAGTGGTCATAATAATGTCCTTTAAACGAGCTTAATTTGATCATTCATGGTCCAACCATATCGTAAAAAAGGCTAATAAGCAGGCTATTTACCATTCACTAAAAATATAGTGGTAATAACAACTATAAATTTACTAAATTCCAAAAATCCGCCTAATGTTGAATTAAGCGCTACGAAGCAAACGCCAAGTAGCCACTCTCACTAACAAAAAATAGATAACCCGTTCGAAGGATTTTTATTATGATAACATATCAACGCGAAACCGATAACTTAGCTACTTTATGTCAAACACAAGGCAAAACGTGGCAGTCAATCAACCCAGAATACGCTAGCCGTATGCGCTTACAAAACCGTTTTCGTACGGGTCTAGACATTGCTCAATACACTGCAGACATTATGCGTGCAGACATGGCAGCTTACGATGCTGACCACAGCCAATACACACAATCATTAGGCTGTTGGCATGGTTTCACTGCACAACAAATGATGATGGCAATTAAACGTCATAACAAAACAACTAAACGCAGCTATGTATACCTAAGTGGCTGGATGGTTGCGGCACTTCGCTCTGAGTTTGGTCCATTACCTGACCAAAGTATGCATGAAAAAACATCTGTTCCAGCGCTTATCGAAGAAATCTACACTTTCTTAAAGCAAGCTGATGCACGTGAACTTGACCACCTTTACAAAGACCTAGACGAAGCGAAAGCAAACGGCGGTGACGTTCAAGCAGTACTAAATAAAATCGATAACTTCGAAAGCCATGTTGTGCCAATTATTGCTGATATCGATGCGGGTTTCGGTAACGAAGAAGCAACTTACCTACTTGCTAAAAAGATGATTGAAGCGGGTGCATGTGCTATCCAAATCGAGAACCAAGTATCTGACGCAAAACAATGTGGTCACCAAGCTGGTAAAGTAACTGTACCGCATGAAGATTTCCTAGCAAAAATTAACGCGGTTCGTTACGCATTCTTAGAGCTTGGCATTGATAACGGTATTATCGTTGCTCGTACTGACTCATTAGGTGCAAGCCTTACTCAAAAAGTGCCAGTATCTAAAACTCCTGGCGACCTTGCTAGCCAATACACGTCGTTCCTTGAAACAACACCAGTAAACAGTGTGGATGACTTAAACGAAGGCGACACTGCAATGAAGCTGAATGGTCAGCTTTGCAAACCAACACGTTTAGATAATGGTTTATACCAGTTCCGTGAAGGCACAGAGAAAGACCGCGTAGTTCTAGACTGTGTAACTAGCTTACAATCAGGCGCAGACTTACTGTGGATTGAAACAGAAAAGCCAAACGTTAAACAAATCGCTGAGCTTGTTAACCGCGTTAAAGAGCAAGTACCCAATGCTAAGCTGGTATACAACAACTCACCATCGTTCAACTGGACACTTAAATTCCGTGAGCAAGTTTATGCTGAATGGCAAGAACAAGGTAAAGACCTATCTGCTTACCCAAGCATTGATGACAATAAGGCATTAATGGCGCCAGAAATGGATGACACAGAGCTTGCTGCGGCAGCAGACGTACTTGTACAAAACTTCCAAAAAGATGGTGCACGTGAAGCGGGTATCTTCCATCACCTAATCACGCTACCAACTTACCATACTGCGGCGCTAAGCACTGATATCCTATCAGAAGGCTATTTCGGCGACCTAGGAATGCTGGCGTATGTTCGCGACGTACAACGTCAAGAAATCCGCCGTGAACAAGCATCAGTGAAACACCAAGACCTAGCAGGTTCTAACATTGGTGATACTCATAAAGAGTACTTCTCTGGTGAAAATGCGCTTAAAGCCGGTGGTGAAGCAAATACCATGAACCAGTTCTAACCAAGTTGTAATGTAGTTTCCTTTATAGCTATTCAATAATGTTGTTAGGGGCCTTCGGGCCCTTTTTCGCTTTTTAGCTATCAGCTTTCAGCCGTCAGCCATCAGACTCGTGATCTGACCCCGATAAAGTAGACACAGGGTTTAATTAACTTGTTCGTACTGCATGGGACTTTTATACCCTAGGGTGCCATGTCTTCTTACTGAGTTGTAGTATTTTTCAATATAAAAATACGTTTGTGTTGTCATTTCACTACGACTCAGTTCATTTAAATTCTTTATCCACTCCTTTTTATACTGCGCGAAAAAGCTTTCTGAGCACGCATTATCCCAGCAGTTACCTTTTCTAGACATACTCACTGTGACACCTCTATTCGTTAACCACTTCACTGTTTCCTTTGCGACATACTGAGCTCCTTGGTCTGAATGAAAGAGCAAGTTCGAACCATCAGGTTTGCGTGCTGACCATGCTTTTCTCAGGGTTTTAATAACTAACTCGGCGTTGTTTATCCGGCTTGTTACCCAGCCAACAACCTTACGAGAATACAAATCAATGATGACGAAT